>CAMZLK010000016.1 GCA_947311475.1 uncultured Desulfocapsa sp. | reverse complement strand
GTTTTTAGAGGCATAAAGAGGGCTGCGAATATCAGTCAGTCTAAAACAATTTCTTCTTTATTTTGCATTATCGACTTTCCACCGGTGGTATAATCAGACCGAAAAGTGGCGGTATTTTGTAAAATAAAGTGACTGACAACAACGTCACATTATTACAATTTGAAGCCGTGCAGGAAGGGTTAATGCGACATAACAGTAAAACAGAAAAACGAGAAACATCGCGTTTAAGCATTGAGACAACTGTACTTCTTTCAGATGACGACAGTATCGTAAGTTATGGGAAAATTTTAAACCTCAGTGCCACCGGTGCACTCATAGAGACAAGTGAACAATTAACAATCGGTCATCATTACACCCTTACAATTAAAATTAAAGGAAATAACAGCAATCTCTTGATTGATGACTTACTGGCCATTGTGGTTCGTAAGTCATCAAATACCATAGCCGTTCAATTTACAGACACATTGGAATGGTTGGCTCTTTTTTATGTCTACCGGTATAAAATAACCAATAATAATAATCGTTGAAAGAGCAAGCAACAGACCAACCGTAGTTGTTTTACCACCATGGAATGGCGAGATCCTTATCGCCAAGGGTATTGACAAGTTCCATGGAAACATTTGGGAGCAACAAGGGGGCAATAACCATTGCACCAATGGTTATTGCCATGTCATTCCTGATAAGTCCAATTGCGGCGACAACGACTGAAAATTCAATCATCGCAAGGTATGTTCCATTGATTTCTATATTTGCAGTGATATCGTTATACAGTTCCTGGCGACTGATACGTCCACTTTTCTTATTATTTTTTTCCTGCTCTTCTGTTTCCCGCCTGTTGCTGCCACTTTTTTGTCGTGGGATAGAGGCCTCAACCTGTAAAAGTATTGCTGATGTGTCAGGTAATTTCTCAAGATATGTATCCAGGATATCGAACACTGCTTCAACTTCACTGGACGCCAGTAATATTCGTATGCATGCCTGATTATCATTTATATCACTTATCCAATAACCATCAAGAGACTGCTCATACAACAATTCAGGAATATCATCCGCCCTGCCTCGCGGTACAAATATCTCAATGATTCGTTTTGCCATATGAATTGTAGTTATGGAAAATTAGGGATATAACTAAAAAAAGCCCTGTAACTCACAAGAGATACAGGGCTTCAACAAATCTGAAAAAAAACCGACTATTCGTTAAGAATTGCCAGTGACTTTTTCATCTTGGTATTGATGATATCATCTATATGCTCTGCAGTCCAGATCGCATCCTTACGTACAGCCTTACTGGCATTTCCAAAGCTGATACGAACCTTCCTGCTGGATACGGCATCAAGTGCCTTCTGGATACGCTCCTTGACTCCATCCTGAGAAAGGCCTTCAGCCTCACCAATGGGGCCAAGTTCCTTCATATTCTCAGTGAAATCAGTAATGTGTTTGACGAAAAGAGGCGCTTCGGCAGCAGAAGCCCACTGCAAACTAAAACGCTCCTCTTTAATCCCCACATCTCTCAACACCTTTTTAATAAGTGAATCAACACCCATCGCATCATAATTACCAACCTGGTAATGGCATTCGCCAAGTTGTCAGCCACCTGTAAATATAGCATCAGCACCTTCAAGAAAACCTTTTAAAACAAAGGAAGGATCAACTCTTCCTGTGCACATAACGCGTACAGTTCGAAGGTTTGGAGGGTATTGAAAACGTGATACCCCGGCCGCATCTGCTGCGGCATAACAACACCAGTTGCAGAGGAACCCAAGAATTTTCGGGCTGAATGAATTGTCGGACATGTTCTATTCTCCGTATATTACTCTTTTACTTGCTGTTTTTTTTAAACTCAAACTTTTACTTTTTCCTTTCGTGTTTTATTACCAAAGGCTTCAATCTGAGAGACCAGTTGTTCGTTAGTAAATCCTCCCATGGAGATCGCAAAGGTAGGACAATGTGAGGCGCAGATTCCGCAGGCTTTACAGGAAGCCGAAACAGTTTTAGCCTTACGTTTTTTACCAATTTTTTCCATCTGAATAGCGCCATAAGGACAAAGACTAACACATATTCCGCAGCCTATGCAGTCATCCTGTTGAACGCTTGATACAATCGGATCAACCGTAACAAAACCTTTGACCAGTGGCATGGCAGCTTTTGCTGCAGCAGCCTGAGCCTGAACAATAGTTTCCTCAACAGGCTTTGGAGCATGGGCCAGGCCACAAATATAAATCCCATCAACCGCAGCTTCAACCGGCCGAAGCTTCACATGGGCTTCGAGGAAAAACCCGTTGGCGGTGACCGGAAGTTTTAACATTTTGGAGAGCTCTTCCGTTCCATCTGGAACTATTCCAACAGAGAGTGTTACCAGATCAGGTGTCATGCTAACTTCTTCCTGCATAATAGAATCAAAGAAATCCACCTGAACCTTTGTACCTTTTGAGGTAACTACCGGTTTTCTATCCACCTCGTAAGGGATGAAGACAACACCCTTCTTTCTTGCTTCAAGGTATGCATCCTCTGCAAAGCCATAGGTTCTTATGTCACGATAAAGAACAATAATCTGAGATTCAGGATTAATCTCTTTGATCTTTAATATATTTTTCATTGCGTGATTGCAGCAGACCTTGGAACAATAATTTAGGTCTTCGCCTCTCGATCCCGCACATTGAATCATAACAATGGAATTCGGTGCACGGTTCTTGGCTCGTCCTGCAAGTTTTGTTTCAAGTTCCTGCTGGGTAACAACTTTTTTGGATTTACCGAGTTGATAAAGATCAGGGCGATGTTCGTGGCCACCGGTTGCAACAACAATGACACCATGGTCAAAAGTTTGTTCTTTCTTTCTCTTGCCTTTGCCACTTTCTATTACAGAACTGAAGTTACCAATAAAACCAGAAGTCTGAGCAAGAGTAGCATCCGTCACAACATCAATCATGGAGGATTTCTTCACTTTAGTAGTGAGTTGTTTCGTAAAGCCACCAACTGTATCACCAGCAAGGGTGTTTTTCAGTTTCTTTAAATTCCCACCAATGGCAGAAGATTTCTCAACAAGAACTGATTCAAATCCTTGATCTGCAAGAGACAATGCTGCTGTCATGCCAGCGACACCACCTCCAAGAATCAGTGCCTTAGGTGTTACCGGTACTGTCTGCTCGGGAAGCGGTTGAATGTGAGCGGCCTTTGAAACTGCCATGCGAACAAGATCTTTTGATTTGTCTGTGGCTTCTTCCGGTTCATTGGCGTGTACCCAGGAACATTGATCCCGAATATTAACCATTTCAAACAGGTTTCTGTTCAATCCTGCATCTTTTAATGTCTCCTGGAAAAGAGGTTCATGGGTTCTTGGCGAACACGCTGCAATGACCACACGATTAAGTTTTTGATCTTTAATGGTCTTTTTAATCTGTTCCTGGGCGTCCTGGGAACAGGAATACAGGTTTTCCGTATAATAGGTTACGTTGTCCATTTTACCTGCATCTTCAGCGACGTCAGGACAATCAACAACAGAACTGATATTAATACCACAGTGGCAGACAAAAACTCCGATACGTACCTCATCATCATCTGTTACTGCAAGCTCAGCAGGATATTCCTTACTGATTGTCCCCTTCCCTCTCTCTTTCTTAAGGACAGTTGATGCAAGAACTGCTGCACCTGATGATTGGGTTGCAGATTCAGGGATATCCTTTGGTCCCTGGAAAGCTCCGGCAACAATGATCCCATCCTGTGAAGTTTGCAGTGGTGTAAATGTTTCAGTCTTACAAAAATCGTATTTATTGAGATCAATTTTTGTAATATTGGAAATTGATTTGGCATCTTTGGGGGACTCAAGGCCAACAGACAAAATAACCATGTCATGGGCATCAAATTTATGCTGACCATCCAGTGTTGAATACGTTAGTTTAAGATGATTATCCCATGGTGTGACGTCAGCCACCTTTGCACGGACAAATTTAATTCCAATGGCCTCAGCACGTTCACGCGCTGCATCAAAATCTTTTCCTTGTGTACGAATATCCATGTAATAAACAGTGATATCAACCTCAGGGTCGTGCTCTTTGGTGACCAGTGCCTCTTTAATTGAATACATACAGCAAACAGAGGAACAGTAACCGTTGTCACATCCAAGATCTCTTGAGCCAACGCATTGAATAAATGCCATGGATTTTGGATGACGCCCATCGGAAAAACATTTGATTTCGCCAAGAAAAGGACCTGATGCTGTGGTCATTCGTTCATATTCGTAGGCAGTAACGACATCAGGATGTTTTCCATAACTGAATTTTTCAAGGGTCTCTTCGGCTATTTTACCAAATCCAGGTGAAAGAATAACTGCCCCTATCTTGAGATCACGAGACTCCGGTTTTTGATTAAAATTGATGGCATGACTCTGACAAACAGGAACACATATCTGACAGGTATTATGCTGAATGTGCATACAGGAGGAAGGATCAATATAGTAAGTTGCAGGAACAGCCTGAGCGTAATCAATATGAATTGGCCTTGTAATAGACAACCCTTCATTGTAAGGATCTGAATGATGCTTGGGACAGTATTGAGTACATAATCCACAGGCAGTACAGGCATCCGCATCAATATAGCGTGGCCGAATATTCAGTTTGGCAGTAAAATTTCCAGGTTTTCCCTCCAACGCCAGTAAATCAGCATTGGTGACCATCTCTATGTTTGGAGACCGACCGGCCTCTACCAGCTTTGGCGCCAGGATTCAGAGAGAACAATCATTGGTCGGAAAGGTCTTGTCCAGCTGGGCCATCACACCGCCAACTGCTGGTGCTTTTTCAACCAGATAAACATAATAACCAAGTTCGGTCATATCCAGGGCGGCCTGGATACCGGCAATCCCACCGCCAAGTATCATTACTGCCCCTTCTCTCTGTTTAATTGCTTTTCCCATCAGAATCTCCGGGCTAATATTTTTTATTTATTTCTATTCACTTAAGGCAGTATTAAACTGCGAAAAATTCAGATACGATACATTTACACAAGTTTTTCAATTTTTATTGCACAAACTTTTGCTTCTGGAATCTTACATTTGGGATCGAGCGCATCATTTGTTAATAAATTTGCAGATGCCTCCTTGTAATGGAAAGGTATAAAAACCATCCCCTTATCGACCCTGTCGGTAATCCGTACTGCAAGTTCAATCTTTCCGCGACGGGAAGTCGCACGAACCATCTCATTATCTGTAAGGTGCAAACCTTCCGCATCCGCCGGGTTCATTTCCACATAGGCAGATGGTGCAGAACTTTCAAGCACTTCAGAGCGTCTGGTCATTGTTCCTGTGTGATACTGATACAGTACCCGTCCTGTGGTAAGAATCAGTGGATACTCTTCATCAGGATTCTCGTCCGGTCCATTCCAGGTAATTGCGGATAACCATGCTTTTCCACGTGGAAAAACTCCCTTGTGCAGTACCGGGGTTCCTGGATGATCTTTTTCAGGACAAGGCCATGCAAGTGATTCAGTTTCAAAACGATCATAGCTCATACCAGCCATTGCAATCCAGCAGGTCGTAATTTCTTCAAATATATCAGATGCAAAGGGTGGCACTGTATGAAACACAGGATCAATGGTGGCATTAAATCCACCATTTTGATTACCAAGCATTCTGTTGCTTACCATATTAATGATGGAAAGATCATCCCTCGCATCCCCTGGAGGAGGTACAGCTTTTCGAACTCTCTGAACCTTGCGTTCTGTGTTTGCAAAGGTTCCATCCTTCTCTGCAAAAGAGGCAGCCGGTAAGACAACATCCGCAAGTTCAGCCGTTTCAGTTAAAAATATATCTTGAACAACGAGGCAGTCAAGTTGTTCGAAGGCTTTTTGGGCATGGGAGGAGTTTGGATCACTGAGCACGGGATTTTCGCCCATAATCCATAAACCTGCAAGTTTTCCTTCTGTTATGGCATCGCCCATTTCAGTGGCCATTAGACCGGGTTTCTCAGTTATTGAACAATCCCAGATTTTAGCAAATTTTTCCTGTGCATCCTTATCGTCACACTTCTGGTAGCCAGGAAAAAATGATGGATTGCACCCCATATCGCTTGCACCCTGCACATTATTCTGGCCACGAAGTGGATTGAGCCCTGCGCCTTCTTTTCCAAGATTTCCTGTGATAACTGCAAGATTTGCAAGTGAACAGACATTGTCTGTACCAGAGGTATGCTGTGTTATTCCCATGGTGTAGTAAATACCGGCTCGTTCACCTTTTGCAAATGTATGGGCAACTTCTTCAATTAAGCTTGCTGGTACATTGGTGATTTTTTCTGCCCATTCAGGAGTACATTTTTCAATGGACTCTTTGAAAGCATCGAAATTTTCAGCTCGCTTGGCAATATATTCTTTGTCTTCGAGACCATCACGAAGGATGACATGACACAATGAATTGATAAGTGCGCCATCAGTTCCAGGTCTTTGTTGCATTGACAGTGTCGCCGAATCACAGAGTTTAATACGACGAGGATCAGCAACGATTAGCTTTGAGCCTTTTTTGGCAGCGGTAAGCATGCGAAGGCCAATTATGGGATGGGTCTCTGTGGTATTGGAACCAATGACCAGCATAACGTCACTATCAAGTATTCCGTTGATAGTGTTAGTCATTGCTCCAGAACCAAGTACTGTGACCAGACCGGTCACCGTTGGGCTGTGTCAGTATCTGGCACAATGGTCGACATTATTCGTCCCGATCCCTGCCCTGAAGAATTTCTGGAACGCGTAATTCTCCTCTGTAGTACATCTAGCAGAGGATAATCCCGCCAAAGCATCAGGTCCTTTTTCTCCCAGAATGCGAGAAAAAGACTGGGCCATAAAATCAAGCGCTTCATCCCATTTTACAGGTTCAAGGGGAAGCCCCTTTTGTCGTCTGATCATGGGAGTTTTCAAGCGATCCGGATGCTGAATGAAATTATGTCCAAATCGCCCCTTCACACAGAGGTCGCCAAAATTAGGCCCGATCTCAGGATCAGCAGTAATTTCCATTAAAGTGTGACCTTTGACCTTTAAAACCATCTGGCAGCCAGTCCCGCAATATGGGCAGGTCGTATGTATTTCGCGAACCTCTTCTGACTGAATAGGAACGATACGATTCTTTTTGTTTAAGGCACCTGTGGAACAATTCTCAACACATTTACCGCACGATACACAGTGTTCCTTAAAGTCGATTATCAGGCCGACGGGGCGCCCTTTTTCATCAAAAGAATCTGCTCGCACTTCAAGAGCATCATATTCACATGATCGTTCACATCGACCACAATAAATACACTTATTAGGATCAATGGTAATGGCACGGTGGCTGTTATCAATAGGGTAAACTGGTTCCCTGCCCATCCCTGTTTTATTGATATTTACCTTAAAATCAATATCGAGACGCTTAAGATCACATCGTTCATATGCAGTACAACCGCATTTCAGGCAACGATCGGCTTCACGTTTAGCCATCTTCTCAGTGAACCCGAGCTTAACTTCGTCATAATCCTGGGTAGAAACTTCAGGTGGTCTTTCGGGCATTTTCTCTCGAAGATTGATACCGATTTCATCAAAATTTTTAAGAGACACATCGTCAAAGGATTTTCCGCGTGTGAAGTTAAAACGGGTATCAGCAGGATCCTTTTCACAGCCCATGACATAGGCATTAATATTATTTGCAGCACGTCTTGCAGAAACCACCGCCTGAATTACAGATTTACTTCCAATTGCGGCATCGCCTCCTGCGAAAACCCCTTCAACACTGGTTTCGGAGCTTCTTGGATTAGCGAAAAACATGCCTCCCGGTTTCATCTTCAATTGCTCTTCAAGTTCTCCACCGCTCATGACACCATCAACGGCCATTTGGCCAAGTGATGAAATAACAGTATCGACCCCAAGGGAGTTTGTAGATCCTGAAATGGGAAGAATATCCCGTTTACCTCTTTTATCGGGCTCACCAAGTTTCATCCTGATAAGATCAAGCTTCAACCTTGTGGTTTCATCAGGTACTGCGCATAATCCGGAAGGTGAGGCCATAAGGAGGAATTGAACACCTTCCTTCTCAGCCTCTTTGACATTACGCTGGTTTGCGGGCATTTCGAGGCGGGCACGGGGATAAACAATTGTTACCTGCTCGACACCTTCACGAAGAAGAGCCCTTGAAACCTCCATCGCAATATTATTGCCACCTATAACTGCTGCTTTACGACCAAGTTCAAGTCTTCTGCCTTCATTAATCATGCGCAGAAAATTGCTTGCAGTATATACATTTTCCTTATCGGTGCAGGGTACATCAAAAGGAACATCAATCGTTGCACCTATGCCAATGAAGGTAGCATCAAATCCCATATCTTTGAGATCCTGGAGGGTGAAATCTTTCCCCCAGCGTTGGGATAAACGAATATTTATCCCCATACGGAGAATAGTATTTACTTCGTAATCAACGATCTCTTTTGGAATTTTATAATCTGGAAACCCGTAACGCAGAGCTCCGCCGAGCTTTGGTGCCGCTTCAAAAATTGTTACTTCATGCCCTTTTCTGGTGAGATACCATGCTGCAGTAAGGCCTGCTGGCCCACCACCAATAACTGCAATGCGTTTGCCTGTTGGTTTATTTTTGGGAATTTTAAGATCAATTTCATGGGTCATGCACCAGTCTGCAACAAAGCGTTTCAGGTGGTTAATGGATACCGGTTCATCTATCAATATTCTTCGACAACGGGTTTCACAAAAACGGGGACAGACCCTTCCAACAGAAAATGGCATGGGATTGCGCTCCATGACTACCCGGAGTGCCTCTTCGTATTCACCCTTTGCCACATGGGCAATATATCCCTGAACATTAATCTGACCGGGGCAGGTTAGATTACAAGGGGCTTTACAATCTCCGAAATGAGTTTCGGAAATCACAGCAAGCCTTTCCTGCCTGTGGGCGATAACCGCCTCAGAGTCAGTCTGAATCGACATTCCATCTCTTGCAAGGGTAACACAGGATCGCATTAACTCTTCCTTGCCTTCGACTTCAACCACACAGATGGTACAGGGCTTATCTGTGGGTTTCCCCTTTATATAACAGAGAGTGGGAATATTGATATCAGCTCTTTGGGCTACCTCAAGGATAGTCAGACCCTTTTCAGCAATAACCTCGTTACCGTTTATATTCAGTGTAACAGTGCTCATTAATATATTTTTGATATGCGCTCTATTTTGAAGGTTTCCATTCTTTTAAGAACACAGGTAAATGGCCTGCTTCACGTGGTCCAATAATGATATTCCAATCGGGGAGTTCTTCTTCAAGTTCCCCTTTCAATGACGCAAGATACCCGGGAATAATAATATCACGATGTTTTACCTTGTCTTCTATGCCACCTTTCTTCACAAACTGGGCAATAAGGTCTGCTCCAAATTTCCCAGCAGCCCATGCAGTGAGTACCGAGAGTCCCTCTGTATCTTTAATAAGTAACCATGTTGGAACTTTGGATCCTTCGATTTCCCCTGAAACAATAAAATAGGTGAGGGAGAAGTTACAGGTGATAACAACCGGTGAGTTTTCATCAGGACCTGTGAGTGGATAGACATCCTCAGTCACAACCATTGGACGCTGAGGATCGGTGAATATATTCATCCTCTCCAGGAACAATGGGAAAATCAAGTCTCCCTGAAGATCAGAGAGGACGATTATACCTGCATACTTGGCAATAAGTACTGAAGCAACCATTGCTTCAAGCATTGGATCATCAGTAATCTCACAGGGGAAGGTGATTGTTGGAAAACCAAGTGGTTTAAACTTAGCTGTTACCGCAGATCGTCTAGCAACAACATTATCCTCAAAGGCAGCACGAAGAGTACGGGCACCAGTATCAATGACCATGTCTTTCAGTCCTGCTGCGAGGAGTTTCTCGGAAATTTCAATGCAATTGTCAAGATTGCTCCCCTTAACACCGACCGGAGCTTTGAGGTTTTCTCCTAGTTTTGCAATATCTTCGGCATTATCAAGTGTTGCGCCATAAAGAATAGGAATTCTCTCTCCACAGGCTTTTGCAGCGGCCTCTAAATTAGCAACAGAATCACTCATAAGAATAAGTGCAGCTCTTGCTGAGCCATCAAGTACCTTTTGGGTGAGTGCGACGAAAGATGCCTCATCATTTTTGCTATCTTTTACGGCAATAAGGTCTGCACGCATGATGACACCAACACGCTCATATTCAAACTTATTAAAGCTCTCAATTCTCCTATCAGCATCAGCATCACTCATATCAGTGCTAACAAGAACAGCAATACCAGTCTGATTTTCAAAACGCTTGTCATGACGATACATACAGGTTTCACCACCTGCAGTAAACGTATCATCACCACTACCTACCTTGATGGTGCGAATAGGGGGAGCAGAGGCTTCACTAATGGTGGCCTTGGCCTCATCGGAAACATAAGGACATTCATCAATTTCCACCTGGCCTGCCGCTACTTTCATAGCAAAGGCGAGGCATGTAGGGATGCTACATTCGCCACAATTTTTCTTGGGCAGCATCTTAAGAATTTGAATACCGGTTAAGGCCATGGTGATTCCTCCAGTTATCTATACAATTGGAATTTTGTATTTATTGTAAATTTATTACTTATAATTTAATTAAATAGTGGATTGAGCGATCTATACGGCTGTTTCCATTTCAAGTGCAGGATGCCCTTTCTCTTTAAGGAATTCGAGAATCTCTTCCTCAGTGGTGCCCTGTTCCTCAGTTGCAATCATATCAAAGAGTTCAGGCATTCCGATGTCTTCACAAACTTCCTTGAGCTTCTCTGCAATTTCCTCTTTGAGCATTTTGGGTAGCCAGACAACACGCTTGAGTCCACCCTCAGCCTTAAAGAGTTTTTTAGATGTCATATAATGCTTACTTACACCCATAAACCCTGGTGTCTGCATACCACCACCTGCCATACCGGCAAGTGAGGTAAACTTCATTCCGGATGGGGTCATTCCAAGGTAATCACGGTTAACAACCATAATACCATTACAGGTGGGCAGCATCGCGGCAATTGCCTCAAAACAACCACAGGCTGTCATTGGATTGTTCATAAGAGAGTAGCAACTAACTTCAGGCACAGCACCACGGGATGCTTGATTAACAAACTCATTAATACCGGTATAGTAGCCATTATCCTCATCGGTGCATTCGCCTTTCTCGATTGGCTGATTAGGACCGGTTGGGTTAATATTAAATGAAGCTTTTCCGTCAAGCCAGTTATAAGCGCCACACATACCAATTCTTTCAGGAGTAATTACACACACGTGGCTTGGAGCAAAGGACTGACACAATGTACATGAATAAAAAACATCCTCTGTTTCATCGGTCATTGCGCCAAGACGAAGGTCTCGCTCCGTATAAACAGCAGTGGCAAGATCAGCAACCATTTGCACACCTTCTTCGGTGGTAAATAATTTAACCTGAATTTTGTCAACAATTGCGCCAAATTCCTGATGCAGTTTACCGTGCAGAACGGTTCCGAGATGTTTAAAAGAAAAGCCTTTTTCCACAGCTGCTGTTCCAATACGGAGCCACATGATATTACGTTGTCCCATATGCATGATACCCTGAATATAGTTCATCAGATGATGGAACTGACGTTCAAGGATTGGCTCAAAATCGGATTGCATTTCCCGCCCAGCAACTTCTACAAGGATTCCAAGAGGAACATTCTGTCCTCTTTCAAGGTCTGAAATATCAACTCCTTCAAGGGTAACAAGACCATCTTCAATCTCGTCCATCTCTTTGGATATAAGAACTTCAACTCCGGGTGTTCGACCGCCACCGCATTCCATAAAAAGATCATCTTTTCGAACGCGTTCACCTTCAAAGGCAGGACCAAAAGACATTGGTATGTCAATTTTACTTACATTAACTTTAAGCCCTCGGACTTCAATGGCCTTTTGGACAATCTCATCATGGGGGACATTTGAAACCACATGTTCATAGGTACATATGCCGGTGGGAAGTACTTCAGGAATATCCCAATCGGAAATGGTCGGGAAGCCCCAGTTAATCGCACCAGCTGCATTTGCGTACCACTCATCGCTAACCTCACCAAAGGCCATAACAAACGCAAATGTTCTATCTTTATTGTATTTCAAGTTGCCTGCAAAATCGCCAGGCTTAACACCACCAAAGGCCAGTGCTACACGGCACGCAAAGCCAATGGCAAAAACGGCTGTTGTGTATTCACGACCAAAAGGAACAAGACGTGTTCCCCATCCTACCTGTTGTTTCTGCTTAATAAGCTGATCAGGAAGACTGATTCCTTTAGTCTGATCATGCATAAAGATGTAAAGATTCTTCTCCTGCAATTCGATTGCAATTTTTGCAGCCATCTCAGGATCTTTTGGAGTACCAAGAATTGCTGCAAAGCCAGGGGCTGAACCATCAACAAACTCAACACCACGTTTACGGAAAATCACATCATCTGCAGCACCAAGCCAGAAGTTATCAGGGGTTGGATCTTCTGTTGCAGTATAAAGATCAGGTTCATTCAGGTATCTGATGGATTCGTACATCTCTTCAGCAAAGAATGTAGCCATTCCAGCATCAAGAGCTGGTGCAAGATAGGGAAGCCATATATCGCCAGTAACAACAGGAGGCATCAAGCCTCGACATTCTTTAAAGATGTCTTTCATATCACCAAGCTTTTCAACTTTAGCTCCAAGCATACTGTAGATAATTGGGAGATAATAAGCAGTATTCGGGAAGGACACCTCTTTATCTTCACCAAATTTTTTAACAGCGTCCTCATAGCTGTTTTCGGCCATATCTATAATTTTTTGCGCACCGCGAATGGCAGCTGAACAAATTATTTTTGACATATCTTAAACTCCTGTAATAGCTGAATTAAGCTTTGATGTATAGATTTAAGAGAGTAAATGAATCAGTCCATGAGACCGGCAATCATAGCTTTAGCAAGTGCTATGGCCTTGGGGTGACGCATGATCATTACTTCACCACCAGCCATAAGCATACAACTGGCTGTTAATGCTTCCATCATGATTCCACGGGTTTCCTGATCGCCGATCATGTCGTCACTGGGTAACTTGGTTTCTTTGGCTTTCCACACTTCACAGCCAAGATTACAGATAATCGGTACCTGCAATTTCTCGTCCTGCTGGGTAAGAGCTGCGATACGGATACGCTCCATTACCGAGTACGTATACTCGATACCATATCCAAGTGCGCCAATTGAGGGATCCATAAGAACTGTATCAAGCGACACTCCAAGATTTTCGAGGAGTATATTAAGCTGTTTTGCAAGGTTAACATCAATTGGGGAAGCAGCAACAATTGGATGCTGAAAGGCCATGGCAGTAGCGCCTATGGTCCTGTAATTCGCATCTTCCAGAGGTGCCAGGCAGACTTTCTTATCACCAATTACAGAAGTGATGTCCCTTAATGTCTCTGTGTCTTTATCAGTATTGCCACAACCCCATACAATTACAGGAACATCAACTGCAGCAATTACATCAGCAGCAGTTTTTGCAGCATCGGCGGCAGATCGATTCATTCCATTGGGGTCGGTTGAACCAAGTGTAACCGCAATCGCTTCAGCGCCATAAACTTTCACACATTTTTCAGCCCAGGCAACAGGATTTTCATAAACATCACTGAAATGCTGGCTCAATGTCTCTGGCCATTCTTCAGGCTTTACATCTGCAACTTCCATTGCTATGAGAGGTTTATGGGGATGATCTCCTTCAAAAAGCTGGAAAGGCATTGATGCAGCACCACCAACCATTTTCTCAGCACCATCGTTCCCCATTTTTACAGGACGAATAATTCCGGAATATTGGGTTTCATAATTACTGGGAGCGACCTTGGAGGAACGATCAGCAAGAGCCACTGTTTCTTTAGCAAATTCCCCAATGCCGGTATCAGCTGCAGGGACAGCAGCCTCTTTCTCTTTAGCTTCTGCTGCAATTTTTTTGGCCTTTGCGTCAGCTTCAGCTTTCACCTTAGCCTCTGAATCAGCTTTTGCCTTCGCGTCAGCCGCAGCAACTTCTTTAGCTTTTGCATCGGCAGCAGCTTTTGCCTTGGCATCGGTTTCAGCCTTGGCCTTGGCATCGGAATCAGCTTTTGCTTTAGCTTCTGCAGCTCTTTTGGCATCTGCCTTGGCCTTTGCTTCTGCAGCAACCTTTTCCTTTTCAGCTGAATCGTCAACCACTGGTGCAGCAGGGACAGCAGGAGCGGCTTGAGGTGGAGCCGCGGGAGTGGCTGTGTCAATTTCAGGCTCTTTATTAAGGATTGCATGGGCACCGGCAAAACTTGACAGCGCCTCAAACTGATCATCAGTTAATCCATAGGCCTTCTTTAATGCGGCCAGGCCAAGATTCACAGAATCCAGTGCCATGATCCGTTCTTTTTCATTCATTTCATGCTCTCCTGAATCATCCGCACTCTGTGGCGCGTCAATGGTTCTACTTGCAGTGGTATCTGTGCCCGTAACAGAGGCCATACCAACATTTGTCTTAAGTGTGTCAGCTTCAGCCTTTGCTGATGCGATAATCTGGGCTGCCTCGGCTTTCGCCTTGTTCAGTATGGAATCGGTATCAACAGCCTGTACTGTAATTTCTTCTTTTACTTCTTCTTTAACTGCATCTTCAGTAGTTTCAGTGATACCAGGACGTGGAAGAAGGCCTGCCCTGTTTAAGATCTCAGGGACAGCACTTTCCCATTCAATTGCCATGCAATGAATACCAGAGACACCTTCAATTTCTTTTACTTCATTGATAATGTCTGCACAAATTTGAATTCCTTCATCCTGTTTATCCTTTGCATCCTTCATTCGCTGAATAATATCATCGGTGACATCCATTCCAGGAACAAATTTTTTCATGTACCTGGCCATACCTAGAGATTTAGGTGGAGTGACACCTGCAAGGATATAGCATTTTTCATGTAGGCCAAGATCGCGAACCATTTTCATAAATTCACGAAACTTTTCTACATTATAAATGATTTGCGTTTGAACAAAGTCGGCACCTGCGGTAACCTTTTTTCCAAGGCGTACAGCACGGTATTCGAATGGATATGCAAAAGGATTGGCTGCAGCACCTAAAAAGAGCTTCGGTTCATTGCTCTTAATCTCTTCGCCGCATTGAAAGACCTTCTCATCACGCATCCCTTTCATCATGCCAAGCATCTGGATGGAATCCATATCAAAGACTCCTTTGGAGCCAGGGTGATTACCAAATTTCTGGTGATCACCCGTCAGACAGAGCAGATTTTTCAGTCCCAGTGCAGATGCACCGAGAATATCAGATTGGATGCCGATCCGGTTGCGATCGCGGCAAGTCATCTGAATAACGGGTTCTACTCCTTCTTCTTTTGCAATAAGTCCGGCGGCAATGGATGACATGCGAACAATCGCAGTTTGACAATCGGTAATATTGACTGCATCCACATTGCCTTTCAGTAATTGCGCTTTTTCACGCACTACCTCAGGATTTCCATTTTTGGGAGGTCCAAGTTCGCCTGTTACAACGAAAGTCCCGTTTTTTAATAGTGTTTCTAGATTACTGCCCGACTTCATCGGCTAGACTCCTTCTGCCAAAACCTATCTTTTAAGTAGCAGCCTGAACAAACAGACTGCTACACGCATTCAAGAATAACGGTGAATTAAAAAAACTACTGTTTATGGCCACACCCCATACCTGGGATTCCCTGACCTGTTGCGCCAACATCAAGATCACGACGCATTTCCATATCAAAGAGTACACGATCCTGCTTCTTGTTAATTCCAAGAGCATCACGTTTTGCGTCGATGGCTTTGATCATCTTCTGAGCAAGTTTGATTGGATCTTCTTCATAATCCCAACAAGCACCATACTCTTCTTTCATGCCCTCAAGAACGAAATCGGTCATCTCCTTAGAGCCGGTTACCGGAAGATTCTGGAAAATTACATGGGCACCGGATGTGACAAAATACTGACCGATGGCAACAGCTTTTTCACTCATCCAGAGAGGTGCAGTTCCACAGGCCGGAAGTTCGGAGATATCATCCCCTAGACCACCTTCTTTAACCATTGCAGTAAGTGCAATGAGCAATCTGCTGTTATCAACACAGGATCCAACATGAAGAACAGGTGGCATACCTACCGTTTCACATACTTCTGCAAGTCCTTCACCACAATACTCTGCTGCAGCCTCTGGTCTCATAAGACCTCTACGACCAAGTGCCTGAGCAGCACAGCCAGTGGCAAGCACAAGAACATTGTTTTTGAGCAGTTCCACTGCGATTTTGTAATGCACGTCATCACTGTATTTGTAATGTTCACATCCAACAAGAGCCCCTATTCCCTTAATACGACCATTAATAATATTATCATTTAAGGGTCGGTAACTCGCACGGAACCGCCCGCCAAGCATGTAGTTAATGGTCTCATGACTGAATCCAACAACAATGTCAAACTTTTTGTCTTTAGGGATATAGCATTCGCCACGTTTTTTATAATTATTAACGGCGTGAGCCAGGATAGCCTTTGCTGATCCAAGAGGATCCTTTTCCTCAAATTGCATATGAATAGCATCGGGCATTTTAGCACGATAGTTGGTGGTGATGATGTCTGTATGTTTGCCTTTTACCACCTGGGCAACCGACTGCATGACACACTGAACATCAACAACCATGGCTTCAACTGCACCTGTGGCAAGAACCATCTCCTGATTAATAAATGATCCGGCAACCGCAATACCACGTCGCATGAGAATTTCATTGCCTGTACAACAGACACCGGCAAGATTAATTCCCTTTGCACCAACCTTTTTAACAAGATCCAGAATTTCTGGATCTTCAGCCGCCATGCAGAGGGATTCAGCAAGAAGCGGTTCGTGGCCATGAACGGTAACGTTCACCTGGTCTTCCTTCAATACACCAAGGTCAATCATGGCTCGCCTTGGAACAGGAGTACCAAACATGATATCAGTAAGCTCGGTGGAAAGCATGGATGCTCCCCAACCATCTGCAAGGGAACAACGTGCAGCCTGTTTCATGATATTTTTATATTCCTGATCAACACCCATGTGGGTACGATGCATGGTTTCAACAACCTCGCGATCAATACCTCGAGGCATCACTCCTTTTTCTTTCCAGATCTGCTGCTGTTTTTCAGGAGCACGTTTGAGCATGGAGAGGGTTCCGGTTTGTTGACCAAATTCAGACAGAGCCTTTTCACCAAGCTCCAGGGCAATATCATTCTTTTCTCTGTCTTCAGTCTCGATTCCAAAGATTTCCGCCATCTCATGCAACTTGGCCTCATCCTGGATTTCATGGGGAGTATTCCCTTTGGCAGTTTCAATAAATCCCATAACCATTTCACGGGCATGGTCAGTATGGGCTGCAGTTCCTGCGGCGACAATACGGGCAAAGTTTCTGGCTACAACAGTACCTGCAGTAGCCCCGCAGACACCGATCATCTGTTCCACACCATCAATGATCTGACAAGGACCCATGTTACAAATACGGCAGCAGGTACCGCCAGAACCAAACAAACAGGCTGAAACACCTCGATCCTCAAGACGATCATAGGCAGTTCGTACCTGTTTTGCCAAATCCTGATTAAGTAAATCTATGGTTGAAGCACCGGTGATATCATTGCAAGAATCACATCCACTCTTACTGTTGCTCATAATTTAACCTCCAAAACAAGAATAAGCGGTTAACGACACCGCTTTAAACGCATAGTCTAAACTTATATTAAACCAAGCCTGCAGCCATTTTAGCCGCCTGCACTGTGTTTTTCATTAACATGGTGATGGTCATTGGTCCAACACCACCTGGAACGGGAGTAATACAGGATGCAATTTCTTTAACAGCATCAAAATCAACATCACCTGCAAGAATGGCCTTACCGTTACTTGCCTTACCAATACGATTCACACCAACATCAATAATTGCAGCACCTTTTTTTACCATGTCTGCGGTAACCATTTTAGGAACCCCAACGGCAGCAATAATAATGTCTGCCCGTCTGCAATGTGCCGCCATATCTTTTGTTCGTGTATGGCAAAGTGTTACAGTGGCGTTACCTGCATCACGTTTTTGAAGCATCAGGTTGGCAATGGGCTTTCCAACAATATTGGACCTTCCGATAATTACAACCTCAGCCCCACTGGTTTCCACACCACTTCTGGTAAGCATCTCAAGGATACCGTGTGGAGTACAGGGGAGAAAACACTGCTCACCAAGTACCATTTTTCCAACATTAACAGGATGAAAACCATCCACATCCTTATTGGGATCAATGGCAAGGAGAATATTGGCTTCATTGATATGCTTAGGTAGGGGTAACTGTACCAGAATGCCGTTAACCTTAGGATCGTTATTATATTTTCCCACAAGCTTTACAAGATCTTCTTCGCTGGTTTCAGGATCAAGGGTTACCTGTTCTGAATGAATACCAAGTGCATGAGCTGTCTTATTTTTTGCAGCAACATAAGATTGAGAGGCGGGATCTTCACCAACAAGAATCGTTACAAGACCTGGTACAATAGAATGTTTTTCTTTGAGTTCAGCAACCTCTGCTGTTAGTTCTTCACGAATTTCCTTTGCTATCTCGATACCGCTTATAAGCTTTGCTGTCATTTATATTTCCTCAATTCTTTCTGATGGTGCAGCACTGTTAAACAAGCTCGCAACATCATTTGGTTGGCTATAATTTAACAATTCTTCAGACCTTTACAATGAGATGGGGGCCACAAAGAACTCTCTGGAAACGCTTAAACAAAAAACCCTGTACCAGTATGGCTATCAGGTTTAACAAATGTGTCAAATTAACTGGTTTTTCAATTTTTTTCAAGTCACATATCAATATTTTTTAACATTCATCAACTTTTTTTGTTTTATAGTTCAAAAAAATAGATAAGGGATGAGGAGTATGCCAAGCAACACAATTCAAGCAATTAGAATATATGAATATTAGGCCCAACAAAGCAATTTTAAATGATCCGCATTCCATGGAAGGAAATATAACCATCGGAACTTCAACCTTTTTACGAATTTATTATAAATGATAAACTCGTAAAAAGGTTGAAGTCCCGATGACTAAGTAGATAGCGTAGACTTCGAAAAGCTTCATATGCGAGGCGCACATTTTTTGCTTAATTTCAGCGTACTAAGGTACGTTGAAATTAAACAAAAAATGTAGCAACGAAGCAGATGAAGAGTTTTTACGACGCCATCATAAATAAGCCTTCACTTAATCAGCCCATTATCATACACTGTAAATCAAAGCGAGGCTACAGACTGTTAACAGTGATGATGCCGTAAAAAACTCTTCCTATCCGAGGCATGGAAATTTATAATCTTTTCAGCGTACCAATGTACGTTTGAGAGATTGTAAATTAGCAATAACGAAGGAAGTGAAAAGTTTCTACGAGTCCATCAACGATAAGCAATCTATATATTGAGAGGTTTTCACTTATGGCTACAATTAAATGGCGTGATTCATACTCTGTTGATTTTGAGGAATTGGATGAACAGCATAGAATGCTTGTAAAACTTATAAATGAAATGTTTATCATCGTGAGGAATAATGAAATCGAACTACCACCCATTCACCAAATCGATGAATTAATACATTACACCCAGGAACACCTAAACTTCGAAGAAGATCTTCTCGAAAAAGCAGGATACAAATTGCTTGCCCATCACAAAGAGGTACACAGGACGCTCGTAAACCGAGTGGTTGAACTAAAAGAACAAATCAAAAACAACACAGAAGAAATGACCTCTGAACTTTACAGTTTTTTAAGAAACTGGTTGACCGATCACATCCTCAAAGAAGACATGCAGTACAGAAATTGCCTGTCAGCCGCACACGAAAGAGGCATCCTTTAAGAAAATAAAGCAAGTATTGCGGGAATGAATTATCAGGCTGCCTCGAAAAGAATAATCCAGGCAGCCTGATTGTTAAAAAATGATGGGTAGGTAAAACAGTTCATCTTCGTTTTTGACTCTTTACGAAGCCATCGATACTACATTGCAACAATTGGCAGATATTCCGGATCCCATCGCATCTTCCGCAACAACTCAGCCATACGTGCCTCATCCCCTTCATGCTGAAAAGTGGAAAAGACACAAGGCCTGCTCACCCCATGCTTCACGGCAGACATTGCGACTGCAAGAGCCACTTTCCCACTCACCTCTTTTAAGGTTCCAATGGATGGTACCAGGCAGCCTGCGTCCATTTCCGCTTTTGTAACACTTCCCGAAACAGCATGAGCTGCAGCCGTAAAGAACTGGGGCAACACCTCTCTTGCCCCCGAACCAAGCACACCAAGCCCAACACCGGGGAACACAAAAACATTATTACATTGACCAATGGTAAAGGTTTTTCCGTTATGGCTTACGGGATCAAACGGGCTCCCTGTTGCCACAAGCGCCTTTCCATCCGTCCATCGATAAATGTCCTCCGGCAATGCTTCGGCCATGGAGGTGGGGTTGGATAGAGGCATAATCACAGGCCTGTCACTATTTGCAAGCATCGCTTCAACCACATCTTTTGTAAAACACCCTCCCTGCCCTGATGTCCCGATGAGAACCGTTACACCCGCTTCTTTCACGGCTTCTGTAAGACTCAGATTTACCGGATTCTGAAGCCAGGTGAACTTCTCTTTATCCTTTGCATATTTCAACTTATACTCTTCGATATCACGATCACTGGTAACAACTCCCCGAGAATCAAGGGTGAAGATTTTATCTCTTGCTTCCTGCTCAGTAAGTCCAGCCTCCACAAGTGCGACACCAATCTGTTCTGCAACACCAACCCCACCGGCTCCCGCGCCATGAATAAGAAAAACCTGGTCTTCAAGTTTTTCCAGTTTGATGCGCATGGCGGTGAGGATTCCGGCTAGAGTCACCGATCCCGTTCCTTGAATATCGTCATTAAATGATATCAGATCATGCAAGTACGAATCACGAATTGCAAAAGCATTCTGCTTGGAAAAGTCTTCCCACTGACATAAGGCATTTGGAAATACATTTCTGAATGCATGTGCAAATCTGCTTATAAACTCAAGGTATTCATCACCTTGCAGTCTGCGGTTCCGCCAGCCAAGGTACTCATTGTCTGCAAGTAGCGCCTCATTATTTGTCCCGACATCGAGCGAGATTGGCAGGCAGTGCCATGGTGCAACCCCTGCTCCCTGCGTGTACAACATAAGTTTGCCAAGACAGATGGCGATTCCACCTGCACCCTGGTCTCCAATACCTAAAATCCCCTGGTTATCAGTGACCACGGCCACCCTGATATCACGATGCAGATAACGGCGTAAAATGTTTTCTGCCTGATCTATATTTCCAGGATAAAAATGCAAGCCGTTGGCCTGACGAAACATAGACGAATATTGTTGTACAGCAAGCCCTACAGTCGGAGTGTAGATAATGCCCATAAGATTTTCGATGTCACTCTTTATGAGCGCATGGGCAAGTGCTACATTACGATCAAAAAGAGACCGCAGATATATAAATTTTTCTATGGGTTTTTCTTTCGAATTGACCTTAATTAACGAATTTTCTATTTGATGCTCCATGCTTCTCACTGCTGGTGGCAATGAAGCTTCGAGTCCCAGTCGTTTTCGTTCAGCTAAAGTGAATGCAGTGCCCTTGTTTACGTAACTAATACCATTAACAATTGATCCACTGGAATACACAAGAATCTCTCTTGTGTTTCCATATTCATCATACTTAAAACCATATTGATTTTCAGACATTTCCTCACTCCCGGGCATTTTGCCTACATTGGGAAATTGACTTTTAACCGGCAATCCTCCATAATGCGTCACCATGACACACTGGAAAAAAATCCTACAGAACTCGTTGAACAGCCCTGCTGAACTTACACGGTATTTTGATTTTGATAATACTGCATTGGAAGCCACTTGTGCAAGCTTTCCAATGCGAATCAACCCTTATTTTTTAAGTCTTATTCAATCTGTCCATGACCCCTTGTGGAAGCAGGCTGTTCCTGACCCGTTGGAGCTTGAAGATACTGTTTGTATTGCTGATCCCTTAGCAGAAGAAAGCTTGAGTCCTGTGCCCAATATTGTGCATAAATATCCAGATCGGGTACTTTTTTTAGTTGCAAGCGAATGCTCTATGTATTGCAGGTTTTGCACAAGAAAACGAATGGTCGGCACATCCACGATGAGGATAACAGAAGATTCAATTGAAAAGGGTATTACCTATATCCGGAGAACAAAGACAATTCGTGAAGTTTTGCTTTCAGGGGGGGACCCACTTCTGCTCTCAGATAACAAACTTGACTCCATTCTTTCCCGCCTCCATGGCATCCCGCACCTGGAAATCATTCGAATAGGTTCAAGGGTACCATGCACCCTGCCCATGCGGATCACTAAAGAACTTGTTACAATCTTAAAAAAATACCATCCTCTCTATATCAATACGCACTTCAATCACCCGCAGGAACTGAGCGAGGAAGCAGCTGAAGCCTGTTCCCTTCTTGCCAACGCAGGTATCCCCCTTGGCTGCCAGACTGTTCTTCTAAAAGGTATAAACGACAATGCAAAAACCCTTAAAAAGCTTTTTCTTGGGCTACTTCGCATGCGAGTGAAGCCCTATTATCTTTTTCAGGGAGATCTTACCAAAGGAACCAATCACTTCCGAACTCACTCCAGTTGTGGAATAAACATTATGCGACAACTGATAGGATCTGTCTCAGGCATGGCAATTCCCACACTGGCCCTTGATGCACCCGGTGGAAAAGGGAAAATCCCCCTCACTCCGCAGTATATTATTTCCAATGGTCAGGATCTCACTTTTAAGAACTATTGTGGAGAACTCTGTACTTATCCTGAAAATGGTGACCCCATATAATTTTCTCCAGCGCTTGTAATTTACAGTCAGAAAAAGATATACTTTTTGTATTGATCATCTATTTGTAACAATCAACTGGGAGCTTGTCCGAAAGGGCATTCTCGGACAAGCTCCCAGACATACAAAAGGCTACACATTATGAACAAGGATGAAACCCTGAAAGCAGTGCTCAGTTCAGATGAACTCCCGACTCTGCCCACCGTTGCTTCAAAAATCATTACCCTAACGGCAAGGGAGGATACAACACTCTCAGATATTGCCGCATTGGTGTCAACTGACACTGCACTCTCTGCCAAAGTTTTAAAGGTCTCAAATTCCGCTTTTTACAGTTTTGCACAACAGATCAGTTCCATCAATCAGGCTGTATCCATCCTCGGAATAAATGCTGTTCGCAGTCTTGTCCTTTCTTTTTCTTTTTTGAGTATGAAAGGTGGAAAACAGAAGGTTCAATTTGATTTTGAAAAATTTTGGAAAAACTCACTGGCTGGAGCTGTTGCTTCAAAGCTTATTTTAGAGAGAGTAAAAGACGCTGATACCGAAGAAATTTTTATCTGCGGTCTCCTGCAGAATCTTGGGGAACTCATTATCGCCCGAACATTTCCCGAAGAATACGAAAAAGTTTTATCCAGGGTAAATGATGGCCAATATGACCCATTAACTGCCCAGGAAGATACTTTCGGCACAACACATCCCGTAATTGGATACGAAGTAGCCAAAACCTGGGGATTCCCGGAAGTGCTGCTTCTCCCGATATTATATCATCACGATCCTCTGTTATATAAAGGTGATAATAAAAAGATTGCTGCCACCTGCAAGGCTTCCTATCTCTCCGATATTCTCATCTCCATCCTCTATTCAGATAAACCTCAGGAATATCACAAACGTTTTCGCAAGGAGGCGAAAAAACTCCTTGGATTAAAGAATACAGATCTTGAATATATCTTAAATGAGGTTCACACACAGGTGGATCAGGCAGGTGAATATTTTGGATTACGCATTAAAAATACAAAATCAATTCAGGAAATTCTCCAGGAGGCAAATATTCGTTTAAGTCTGATTAATCTTGATTTTGACCAGATGAATCAGGAGCTCATTCAAACAAAGATTGAGCTTCAAAATTTGACGAAAGAACTGAAAGAAAAAAATAAGATTCTTAGAAATCTTGCAAACCTTGACGGTCTCACGGAAATATATAATCACCGTTATTTCCAGAACAGCCTCGACAGTGAAATCAGTCGCTGCATTCGGAACGAAACAGAAATTTCACTCCTCTTAATAGATATCGATTTTTTCAAAAAATTTAATGACAACTATGGACACCAGGTCGGCGATTTCATATTAAAGGAATTCAGCAGAATACTAAAGGAAAATATTCGTAAATACGATACGTTGGCACGTTATGGCGGAGAGGAATTCACTGTCATTCTGCCTGACACTTCTGCCAGTGATGCATTGGCAGTTGCCGAGAAATTAAGGTCTGTTGTGGATGATTTTGTGTTTAGAGACACGAAAACCAACTACCACATCACTGCAAGTTTTGGTGTTGCTACGGCAAGGCCCATGACGGATGATGATTTTTCAAAAAGCAATTTTATCAATGAAGCGGATTCTGCACTCTATGACGCAAAGGAAAATGGGAGAAACAGAGTAGCCATCCATACAGAAAAGAAAAAATGGTATAAATTTTAATCTGTGCTACGTTATAAAAAGATATAGTATCATGAAACCTATATGAAATTTAGCACATACGCGTAATCCCATGACAGAAACCACCTTTAATTACTGCTTTGACTTTCCAGACGGTCGCAAGAAACGTTTTCTAATCAAGCTTGACTCCAAAACAGTCGAATATCAATCATCAGGCAATACCCCGCCTGACTGGGCCTTACTCGGCGTTGCCCGTTGTAAATGCTGCAAACTGGATCTTTCAACGCATGATTATTGTCCAATTTCTGCAAATATTGCCGATCTTGTTTATGCCTTCAAAGATACCGCTTCTCACAAACCATGTCTTGTTTCCTGTATCTCAGCTGCTAGAACATGCAGTAAAGAAACCACAGTTCAGGAAGGTCTTGCATCGATCATGGGAATCATCATGGCCACCAGCGGTTGCCCGTCCATGTCTATCCTAAAACCCATGGCCTGTTTCCATCTGCCTTTTGCAACGGTTGAAGAATCCATGTACCGTTCAGTATCAGCATATCTTTTACGTCAATATTTTTCCCACCAAAATGGGGAAAATTGCGATTTCTTCATGCATCGCATCCAGGAACATTATAATGAAGTTCAGCAGGTAAACGAGGGTATTTTGAAACGAATCAACATGACATCTGAAATGGATGCTGATAAAAATGCCATTGTTACATTGAACGCACTTGCGCAAATTTTGGTAATGGAAGTGGATGAAGACCTGGACTCCTTGAAACGCCTTTTCTCCTGATCCTTCCTGATGGGTTCGTAAAAACTCTACACCTGCAAGTTTCTCTTTACATCATGCTTTCCGGATCCACATCTATGGCAATCCTCACATCCCCTTTTACTAAACTGGATTGCTTGTCAATGATTTGCTCGCACACTTTGTGCAAATTCACAGATTCAACACCTTTCAACAAAAGCTGCCATCGATAACGATCACGAATACGATCAATTGGAGCAGGAGCCGGCCCTAAAACTTCAACACCGCCGGCTCTTGCAGCACGACAAAGACCAGCAAGCTTCGCGGCAGTTGCCTGCACCTGGGCCTCAGCAGTACCTGAAATTTTAATATTGATCAATCTCAGATACGGTGGAAACATGGGGTTTTCACGAATCGCCATCTCTTTTTCGTACAATTTTTCATAAGCGTGAACTCGTGCAAACTGGATTGCATAATGTTCAGGCCGTAATGTCTGGATGATAACTCTGCCGGGACTCTCTCCCCTGCCTGCACGCCCTGTCACCTGGGACAATAATTGATAGGTGCGCTCAGCTCCACGATAATCCGGCATATTCAAGCCCCCATCTGCCCATACGACTCCAACAAGAGTAACATGTGGAAAATCATGCCCTTTGGCAATCATTTGCGTTCCAATCAGGATATCTATTTCACGGGAATGCATTTTTTTTAACAGTGCTATAAATTTTCGTCTATCGGCTGCTGTATCTGAATCAATACGAGCCACACGGGCCTCAGGAAAATTTTCCCGTAATTCCATCTCGATTCGCTCTGTGCCAAACCCAACAGGGACAAGATCAGATGATCTGCAGGCACTGCAAATCACATTTTCTTCCAAAGTATATCCACAATAATGGCAGACCAGTTTTGCTCTTTTTTTGTGATAGGTTAAAGACACGTGGCAATGGAGACAAGTAACAGGTTCCCCGCAATCTTTACAGAGGTAAACAGAAGAGAAGCCACGACGATTTAAAAGAAGAATTGACTGTTTTTTATGTTCCAGATTAATCTCAAGCTCACCACGTAACTTATGTCCTATGGCCTCACCATACACCTTCTCTTTCTTTACCCGAAGATCCACGATGTGCACATTTGGAAGGGGTCGGTTTTCAACCCTGTGGGCCATTGTAAGAAGCTGAAATTTTTTTAACTTCGCACTGGCAAAACTCGTAATGGTTGGCGTCCCCGAACCAAGAACAACAACAGCATCATTGTTACGTGCCCGAAGAATAGCAAGATCCCGGCCATTATAGCGAAGTCCATCATCCTGCTTGTATGCAGTATCATGTTCTTCATCAACAACAATAAGGCCAGGATCGGCCAGAGGGGCGAAAACTGCCGATCGTGCTCCAATTACAATTTTCCCCTTGCCACTTGCTGCAAGACTCCATTGATCATATCTCTCTCCAGAACTAAGGCCCGAATGGAGAAGCACAACCTGGTCTCCAAACCTTGAGACAAAATGAGCTTCAAGTTGGGTTGCAAGTGCGATTTCCGGTACCAAAACCAGAACATCACGTCCAAGTTCCAGGGTTTTTTCTGCAGCTCTGAGATATACTTCAGTTTTTCCGCATCCGGTCACACCATGAAGTAGAAATGGTGCATAGGAGCGTTCTTCCAGGGCAGGAATTATTTTATCAAGGACATCATTTTGCTCATCACTGAGTTTTTCCGGTTTCTTGAAATGGGTGAGTGTTTCACCAAAGGGGTTCCTGTAGACGCGCCGCTGTTGAACACTCACCAGACCACGTTCTTCAAGTACTTTAAGTGCTTTGGAAGCACCACTGTACAGTCTGCGAATATCCTTGGCTGCAACTGCATCCTGCCCCTGCTCAATTGCTAGTTTTTCAATGCAGATTAATGTTCGTACCAGAGGAACGGTGAGTTGTTTTCCGTTAACAATCTGTTTAGCGGCACGTTTCAGCTCTTCTTTCCACTCTTCTCCTCCGATCTCAACCGGTAAAGAGATTGAGCTGCTACTGGAATAACAAATCTCACGTTTTTCTGATGTTTTTTGTTTATCCAGGACGTTTTCAATCCTTATAGCCCCCTGTTTTTGCCAATTTTTTAAAATCTTGCGCCATCTGCTATCAGCTAATACTTTTTTGGATACTGCTGGGGTCAGCTGTTTCTTCTGAACCAAAATTTTAAACCAATCAGGCTCTTCTGTATCAGTGGCAACCCAGCAAAATCTATTTTCAAGGCCTTTATTGTTTAGCTTGACGACCTTTCTACTACGCAAGGTCATGCCTCCCGGAAGGGCAGTTTTTATCACCTCTCCGATGGGATAATGATAATAATCTGCAATCCACCTGAAAAAAGTGACAAGATTATCAGGGAAAAGTGCAATTTCGTCAAGAAAACGAATTACGGGCAGAATCTTATAATGAACATCTTCTTCCGACTGCTCTCCGAGCACATAACCCGTTATCTGTTGGGCGCCCATTCGTACCAGCACCCTTCTTCCGACTGGATCACCATAAACTTCAGCATCAAAGGAGTAGGAAAGAGTATGCCTGAGAGGAGCCGCCACAGCGACCTCTATTCTACTCATCCCCTTCACTTAATTGAGTACTAACGCAGAAAACTGTAAGTAAGTGCTTTGTTGCTATTTGTAACATTTTGATATTTTTTTACTCTCACATGCTTATGTTTTTTTATTACGGTTTTGGGGAATAAGGCACAGGTACAATGTACAAAAAACTCCTGTGTGAAATTATTGAAACTTCTTTAGCCGTGACAGACAGTTCATTCCCGTGTACAAAATAACAGCCGGATTTATACCATATCTACTGTTTTAAAACATCGCTTACAATGCAACTAAACTATCCCACAGATCTTCCGATTGTTTCATACAGAGAATCGTTTCTCGAACTGTTCCAGAATAATCAGGTAATCATTGTTTCCGGTGAGACTGGCTCAGGAAAAACCACCCAGCTCCCCAAATTTTGTCTGGAATCCTTTCCTGAAGAATCTTTTCATATAGGATGCACCCAGCCACGAAGAGTTGCAGCAACCTCTGTTTCTGCAAGGGTTGCCACTGAACTTGGAACATTAAGGGATCTCGTTGGCTATAAAATCCGTTTTCACGATAAAACCAGTAAAAATACCCGAATAAAATTTATGACAGATGGGGTACTCCTTGCTGAAACCCGCAAAGATCCTCTGTTAAAAAAATATGGCGTTATCATAATCGATGAAGCCCATGAACGAAGCCTGAATATTGACTTTTTACTGGGTTATCTCAAAAATCTTCTCCCGGAACGACCTGATTTAAAGCTCATCATCACCTCAGCCACCATTGATACAAAAATATTTGCAAAACATTTTGACAACGCCCCCATACTGGAAGTTGAAGGACGCAGCTATCCGGTAGAGGTTCAATATCATGACATTAACGATGTTGAGGTGAAAGAGGATGTTTCTTACGTAGACCTGTGTGTTAAAACCATGGTTGAACTCTATTACGGGAAACCACCTGAAGATACTCTTATTTTTCTTCCCACGGAAAAAGACATCAGAGAGTGCTGCTCTCTGCTTGAAGGAAAAATTCCGGATTGCTTAATTCTTCCCATGTTTGGAAGACTTGCTGCTGCCGACCAGAAAAGGATCTTTAAAGCATCGAACAAAACGAAGGTCGTTGTTGCCACTAATGTTGCAGAAACATCAATAACAGTACCAGGGATTCGCTATGTTATAGACTCAGGACTTGCAAGAATAGCCCAATATAATGTACGGGCAAGAACCACAAGCCTGCCAATCACCAGAATTTCACGGGCCAGTGCAGACCAGCGAAAAGGCCGTTGTGGAAGAATTGGCCCTGGAATCTGTATCAGGTTATATTCCGAGGAAGATTATCTTGCCAGGGACCACTATATGCTCCCTGAGATCAAACGCTCCAACCTTGCTGATGTTATCCTGCAAATGATCAGTATGGATCTTGGCTCCCCCTTTGATTTTCCATTTATCGAACCACCTCACCCTGGTGCAATCAGGGATGGTTACAATCTTTTAAAAGAGCTTGGGGCACTTACCAGCGACAACAAACTCAACCAGATTGGGCTCTTGATGGCAAGACTTCCCATTGATCCACCTATTTCCCGGATTTTAATTGCAGCACGGGAAAACAACTGCGTGCGTGAATTAAAAATAATTGCACCGGCTCTTGCCATCCAGGATCCACGAGTACGCCCTGCTGATAAAGAAACACTGGCCGATAACGCCCATAAAAAATTCGCTCACCAGCACTCGGATTTTTTAGGTCTGCTGGCCATCTGGGATCTCTTTCATGAGGGAAAAGAAAAAGGACTTTCATGGGGAAGATTGAAAAGGTTTTGTAAAAGCCATTACCTCTCTTTCCAACGTATGCGTGAATGGTTAGATCTTCATGAACAGTTAAGCAGAATCCTTGAACGTGAAAAAGGCTTCACCGATAATAAAAAGCCGGCAGCATATCCCGCCTTACACAAAAGCCTTTGTACTGGTTTTCTCCGTAATATCGGGCTCAAAAAAGAAAAAGAAAAAAAACTCTACCAGGGCGCCGGTGGAAAGGAATTTATGGTCTTTCCCGGTTCCCACCAATTCCACAGTTCCGGAAAATGGATCATTGCCGCCACTTTTCTTGAAACCAACCGACTTTACGCCCTTACAGTTTCAAATGTTGAAGTGAATTGGATTATTGAGGCCTCAAACCATCTCAGTCGCAGATCGTGGTCAAACCCTCGCTGGCAAAAGAAGAGTGGACAGGTTGTGGCTGATGAAAAAATCACTTTGTTTGGCCTTGTTTTATCTGCTGATAGAATTGTAAATTTTGGAAGAACAGCCCAAAAAAACAGGGCAGAAGCAAAGCAGATATTCATCCAGCAAGGCTTACTTGAAAATGCAATTAATGGTAACTACCCTTTTCTGCAAAAGAATATTGATCTTCTTAAAAAGTGGCAAAACACTGAAGAACGTCTACGCAAAAGAGATCTTGTGGTGGATGACACCACACTCCATCTCTTTTACGACACAAGATTGCCTGATAGCGTTTATGATCGTTTTACCTTAAATCGGTTTTTACAAAAGAAAAAAGGAAAATCTTTTCTGGAAATGCAGGAAGAGGATATCCTCACCCGCAGGCCAGAAGAGAGAGAGTTGCAGGATTTTCCAAGACAACTCCGAATCGGAGGGAATAAATTACTTCTCAAATACCATCTTGCGCCTGGTGAAGAAGACGATGGTGTAACTGTACGTATCCCGCTGGACGGGGTTGATACTTTTTCAGAATCAAGCTTTGAATGGCTTGTCCCCGGTCTTTTAAAAGAAAAAGTAACCTTCCTGCTAAAAGGATTGCCCAAACGAATACGGAAACATCTGATTCCCATTAACAATACCGTAGACCTCCTGCTTGATGACTGTAACCATTATGAAGGTTCTTTGTATCACGCCCTTGAACTCGGTATTTTCAAGATGTTTCGTATAAAAATAACCCGTTCAGACTGGCCTGAGAAACTTCCCCCTCACTTAACAATGCGCTACCTTCTTTTTGATCCTGCAGGAAGAACAGTTGCCACAGGGAGAGTCCTTCACAAACTCAGCCAAAAAGTTGCAGCAGGTCCTAAAACCAAAGTCACTCCAAGTGCTAAAATCAGTCAGTCACTTGAACGCTGGCAAAACAAGATTTTCACAAAATGGGATTTTGAGAACCTTGAACGAAGAACACCCTTGTTCACTGCAACAAAAGAAGTTGCCGGATACCTTTACCCAACCCTGCATGTAGAAAAGAATCGGGGTGGGGTCAGGATCACCTTTGAAACAGATCTAAAAAAGACATCTGAGCAAAACATTGCAGGCAGCCTGTACCTTTATCAGCTCCACTTCAAGGACCAGTTTAAAAGCCTCAAAAAATACTGCCACACTATCCTTTCCGGCCCCTCGGCACAGTGGCTCATCAATATGTTTGGCAACAGGACAAAAACAACTGATGCACTGACTGCCTTTATCATGCGCTCCCTTTTCAGTACAGATCTTGAAACTATCCCCACAAAAGATGTTTTTGAAGCAGAATTAAGAAAAGTACAAGAACAGGGTCTATTTCGAAAAGGGCAGGAGATATGTGATAAACTGTTTTCGGCACTTCGCAAACGAAAGGATGTCTCGGATCACATAACACGATTTAAAGCACTTAGCCAAAAGAGCCATACATACAGCCAGGAACAGTACAACGAATATGCACAGTTGCTGGAAGCTATTTTACCAAAAGACTTGTTGACGGTAAAATCAGAAAATGATCTTGCGGGTTGTGCCAGATACTTTCAAGCTCTTATGATTCGGATCGAGCGAGCCCATGCAAACCCTGCCAAAGATCGGGCAAAGGAACAACAGCTGCTGCCCTATCTTGACAGGATCAGGAAGGTTCCCAGTGACCTTGGCGACCTGCCCTATGATTGCAGAGAAGCACTATCGAAATACATCACAATGGTAAATGATTATCGTGTAACAATCTTTGCACCGGAGTTAAGAGGTGGTGCACAGGTTTCTGCAAAGAAGTTAAAATTGCAGTGGCAACAGGTTCAGTCTCTCTGTCCAGGGGTGCAGGGGAGATAGTCAGTGACAAAAAACTATTTCACGGAAAAAAACAGTCAGTTTTTCTCTTCGACTTTTCATCCGTACCTGTTCAGGAATCAGGTCAGAATGATCAATGCGCAGAACAGCCATCTTATATTCAATATGAGATGCAAACCGGTTATCGAGATACCATGCGTACATTAGCCCCATGAGGAGTCCGGGAGGTGTGAACCCCTCCCCTCCATTTATAAGACGGGTAAAATGAGCTGAATCAGAAGGATCTGGTACCATCCTCGCCAGAGTAAGGTAAGTAATAAGATCCTCGTCATTGAAGTAACAATTCCTTTTTTCTGGGCTTTTGAGCACAAGGTGATACGCCTTTCCCATTATCATCCCTTCGGCACGAACCTTTCGAATATCCTTGGCTTTGGCATAATTTCCAAGAAGCCCCTGCCCCAAAGCTACGAGGAATGCCACTTCAAGATCAAACCGGGAAGAAAACTGATCCTTGCGTATTTTAACAAAACAATCTTCCGGATCAAAAAAAGAAAAGACTTTGTCCCAATTTTGATTGCGTTTCCAGTCTTTATTGGAAACACATTCCACACCTTTAACAAACTGCAGATGGCTTAATGGGATATCCTTATGATTCCATAGTATATTTTGAAGCGTTTTCTTGAAGGCTTGTTGTTGTTTCAAAGACAGTCCATGAAGATCAAAAGTGATACCAGATAAATAGCGATCAATTTCAAGGTAACGCACACAGGGAGTTTGCATGGATGTCAAAAACTTTATGCTATCCTGGCAAGTCCTGGACGGATCCTTTTCGCTGTCCACTTTTTGAAAAATTGCAGACGCGGCCCATAAAGTACGTACCACAAGGGCAAACTGGTGCGGATCGTGACGAATAACACCCTGTTCGCGTAAAGCAGAAGAAGAATAAATACCACATTCCAGGGGAGCTATCCCCTGCTCACTCACCTTTTCACGATCAAGATAAATTGGGATCTTCCCTTCAACGGCATAACTCTGTATCACAGTTGCTGGCACATCTTTCAGGGAGAGGCATAAAACCGTATCAAAGAGTCCTTCGTTCCCACCTGGAATGTTTTGTTCATAAGCCTTTAACAGATCTGATAAATGAAATTTTCTGTCTGGCTCACTGATGCTTAGATCGGTCTCTCCTGTTTGCACCAAAAGATTAGACACAAGAATTTTTAAGGCCTGAGTGTTCTTTTTGACCTCATCGGCTATTTGAGGTACCTGAAAAATTGGAACGAGTGAGCTGTACAAACTGCCTGGAGCCATGATCATAATATCTGCATTTCTTATCAGGCTCAGTAAATCATCACTAACCTTTGGAACATCGCAAAAATTAATAAACACATGTTCAACCGGATATCCCCGGTTGGCATTTCCGGATTTATGTTCCCCGGTAACCTGAACACCATTGGTGTACAGAAGACTTAGTTCGGCAGGAATATGGGTACAGGGCATGACCGCCTTTTCATCGGCGCCCAGAATCACACAAAGAGATGCCAGTCCCCGGTGCAGGTTTTGCCGAATAAGCTCCGGTTCTTCGGCAAGATTTGCATTGCTGAAATGCTCTGGAATCTGTTCGTAAACAGATGATGCAAGTATAAGATTCCCTAAACAGTGCGGCCTCTCAAGGGTCACGTAAAGTCTTGGATCAACAAAGAGATTCTCTATATTTTTCTCAAGAACAGCCTGAATGACAACGGGCAGATAGTTTTGATGGCTCAAACCGCAATCACTCAACAACTGTTGAGCACTTTCGGGCTTTTCAGTAAATCGATAATTAAACACTGAAGCGAGAATTTCCACACAGGTGGAAGCATCCGATTTTATCAATCCATAATCTTTTTGAAGCTTCTTTAGTTGAATGGAAGAAAGCAGGACATGTCGAATATCACCAAGAGCGATAAGGGGCAGATCTTTCAACAGTTCACCTGTAGAGCCTCCGTCATCCGTTATACAAACAATTGATCGTGTCTTTGGAAACAATGCCTTCAAGCCGGAAAAGGGATCCCTTAGCCAGGCCTCAGACCTACTATCTCCACCAATAATTGTTGAAAGACCAGTGCCTCCTCCAAAGACCACCACATTCAGGTTGTCAACCGTTTCGCTCTCCAATGAATCCTTTACCTGCTGCAGGTCTGACGCGGTTTCAGTGGGGATTCCTTCAGGTACTCCAGCCAGCACAAGTTCTACCAGTTTTTCGCGAAGATCCTCATGTGGAAGGAGATCCAGCGGGGACAAAAGCTTACCGCCAAGCCGCTTCAGACTCGTCAATACTCCAGGAGTCATGGAATGTCTGTTTGGTTCACCTTCCACAATGATCTTCCTACAGTCCTGTTGCTTCCATCTGTTTTGAAACAGCCTTCACAGAGAGCTGTAGAGCCTCTTTTTCCTCATCAGTGAGTTCAAACTCAAGAATCTTTTCAACGCCCTTCTCTCCAATTACCACCGGCACCCCGAGGAAATATCCGGAAACACCAAATTCACCTTCCAGATATGCGGCACAAGGAAGAACGCGTTTAGAGTCGGTAAGTACTGCTTCTGCCATTTCTATTGCCGCAAGCCCAGGCGTATAAAAAGCAGAACCGGTTTTCAGATGATTCACAATCTCAAGGCCTCCAGTCTGGGTGCGATGAACAATTGCGTCAATCTCTTCAGTGGAAAGCAGATCTGTGATGGGGACACCAGCAACATTTGCAAGGCGAACCATTGGCATCATGTTGTCACCATGGATTCCAAGAACAAGGGCACTCACGTCTTTTGGAGCAACACCAAGAGCCTCTGCTAAAAATGTTCTGTATCTGGCAGAATCGAGTACACCAGCCATACCAATAACTTTTTCTTTTGGATGACCTGTTACTGTAAATGCAGTATGCACCATGGCATCAATGGGATTGGTGACAACAATAAGGACACAGTCAGGAGAATGTTTAACGGCTTCTTCGGCACAGGATTTTACAATGGCAACATTAATTGCAAGAAGATCGTCACGGGACATCCCCGGTTTTCTGGCAAGCCCTGCTGAGATGATTACAACATCAGAATTTGCAGTATCTGCATAATCATTACTGCCTTTCACATCAAAATAGAAGCCCTCAACGGGGCCGGACTGACGAAGGTCAAGGGCTTTACCCTGTGGAATACCTTCGGCCACATCAAGAAGTACGATATCACCAAGATTTTTCGCTGCAGCCCAGTGAGCTGCTGTTGCACCAACATTTCCTGCACCAATAATCGTTATTTTTTTCCTCATTTCAGTATCCTTTTGTTAATTTACTATTATTTGATGGACTCGTAGATAAGCGGAGACTTTGAAAACTCTCCATCTTCTTCGTTGCTGCAAATTTCTTATCTTTTCAACGTACCCTAGTACGCCGAAAAAATAAGAAATTTCCGTGCCTCGAATATGAAGGTTTTCGAAGTCAACGCTTATCTCCAAGTCCATCTTGTTTTCGACCTTTTTACGAGTTTGCTATTTGATTTATTGTAGATTTATAAATTCTTCGACTCGTTTCAAATCCTCAGGTGTATCCACCTCGATGGAATCATGTTCTGTTAATATGACTTTTATTCTGTATCCATATTCCAGGGCACGTAATTGCTCCAGTTTTTCAAATCGTTCCCACTCTCCCTCCGGCAATGCCACAAAGGTCAGTAAAAAGCCTTTTCTGTATGCATAAAAGCCAAGGTGCTTGTAATAGGTCGGAACGATATCATCTTCAGGATTGCGTTGAAAAGGAACCGGAGCACGGGAAAAATAAAGCGCATTGTTTTCGTGATCGAAAACAGTTTTCACATGATTGGGATCATTGATTTCTTCCGGTCTGATGATTTTATATATCAATGTGGACATGGGAAGTGATGGATCATCAAGTAACGGTTTTGATACCTGCTCAATCACTTCCGCATCAAAAAGAGGTTGATCCCCCTGAATATTTACCACCACATCATGTTCGTTAATATCAAGCAATTCTGCAGCTTCTGCCAACCTATCAGACCCTGAGACATGATCATTACGAGTGATTATATACTCTCCGCCAAAGCCTTCCACGCAATGAGCTATTCGCCTATCATCTGTTGCAACAACCACCCGGCTAAGGATTTTTACAGACCTGGCCCGCTCAACAACATGCTGAATCATGGGTTTACCATTTATTAACGCCAGAGGCTTTCCTTCAAACCTGTTTGAGTGATAACGGGCAGGAATAATTGCCACCACTTCCACATTCTGCTGTTTTTCTGTTTCCATCTGCTGCTTTCTTATGTATTTATAGTTGGATAATTTAAATCAAAATTTACTTTCCCATTACCAGTTCTTCCTGCAAATGACCACTGAAACACTCCCCATACATTCCATCCCTGTATCTTGCATAAAAGAAGACAATATTCTTATGGAGAAAGCTGCGGCACTTGCAAAGAGCCTGCATCTTGGCCATGTTCCCCCTGCAAAACAGACTGATCATAATGCGATCTTAGTATATACGGAAAAAGGCTTACAAATTCAACTGAAACAAAATAAAAACAGTAAGAGTTCTGTAACACTGCATGTCGATTTCCTTTCCGGTTCACTCAACTATCGCAGACAGCATGGCGGCGGGATAAAACAGGCTCTGGCACGAGCAGTTGGCATAAAACCGGGAATAAGGCCAACTATTCTTGATGTAACCGCAGGGCTTGGCAAAGACAGCTTTCTTTTAGCTTCACTTGGCTGCAAAGTCAGCATGGTAGAAAGATCTCCCATACTGGGAGCTCTGTTATATGATGGACTTGAACGGGCGGAAAAATCTCTTTATTTTCAAGAAATCATCGACGATAACCTGAAACTTATTCAAGGTGATTCCATTACCATAATGAATGCTGCTTATCACAAAAAATACGATACCATATATCTTGATCCCATGTATCCCCATGGCAGTAAATCTGCCCTCAACAAGCAGGAAATGCGAATTATAAGAAAACTGGTGGGAGACGATACCGATGCGGACAAACTCCTGGATGCTGCCTTGATCAATGCGAAGAAAAGAGCTGTGGTCAAGCGGCCAAAAGGGGCTCCTACTCTGAATAGAATTTCCCCTACCCATAGTATAAACATGAAGAACAGCCGATATGATGTGTATATGATTAAATCTTACACTGGAGTGGCTAAATTGGATTATTAACAGGAATCAGCAATTTGCATGACAACTGTTTCGTAACTGTAGTTGCCATACCTTCGGTTTAAGGTTAAACCGTATCGATTCCGGGCAAGATCCCAAATCTGGCGGATAAGTCTTGAGCTGGTAATGATGTCATCAATTGCATCTTATAAAAGAACGACCATTCTTATTTATTTTTAACTCCTTACGTGCTTTTTAGAAATGCAATAATTTTGCTCAAAACCTGCTTTTGTTCCAAAAAAAGCAGATCATGTCCGACATTGGGAATCATCTCAGTTTTAATTTGCGGGGCAATATTCTTTAAACGATCGATTGCACTTTGCGCTGAATAAATCTTTTCATTTTCACCAACTAAAAACAGTGCTGGCATTACAAGGCTTTTTAACTCTTCATCATCCAAAACGGTTGGATTGACTGTGGCTTTCGGCCTAAAACTCTGGTTACTTAACATTACTTCATCAACGTATCTGTCAACTTGTTCTCGATATGCTTTGTGTGCATTTACGGCATCTTTTAGTAACCAATACATCAGATTTTTCACAAACCAGCGATACGGTATCAAACAAAGCATCACGCGACGATAAAAAGCCTGCCTGATTTGCAAAACTGTGGCAGCAGGAGCTATCAAAACAATTTTATTAAGCCTGTTCGGATAATTAGCAGCATACTTGGCCGTTAACCAACCGCCATAAGAAAAGCCCATTAGGTTAATTTTATTGTCAGGCACAAGGGCGGTAAACAATTCGTTGAGCCAATTCACAAAATCCTCTGAGCTCTTCATACGCCTTGAATATACGCTTCGACCGACGTCATAAATATTATCGATTGCATAGACACAATAGTGTTCAGACAATGCTTTTACGCTGTATTTCCACATCAACGAGGATGCGGAGACGCAAGGCAATAACACTAAAGGAGGAGCATCAACCGAACCACTGATGCGAATGAATGTTTCGCCATAACAAGTATCTACAACCTTATTTGTAGAAGGAACAGGCCACTTCTCTGCCTTCCTGTCATAATAGTTTAAATATTGTTCCTTTGCTTTTTCGGAACGAAATGGATGGTAAATTTCTCTATTCACGACTTTTCCATAAAGAATCAGTGCCTTGCTCCATGATTCCTGTAATATAAAACAGGTAGCAAACGAAGAGAGACCTTCGAGGCATTTAGCTGCAGTTTATCTGCGTTAACGTTTTTTCTTTTTATGTTTCCAAACCCATGGAGGCACAGGAGAAGAATCTCGCCACAAGCCGATTCTTTCTGCTCTTGCCCGATTTTCGTATCCATACCATTTGTTGCATATCGCTTCTTTGCAATAATACACGTGAACCCACGCCAAACCGCTCTTAAGCAATTCCTCGTTCAATGATCTACCATCTGTCATGGTGACAATTGCAACCATCCGGCCATACTTGTCCCAATCCTTGAGATCCAAACGTACTGATTCATCTCTGACAAGGTTCGAGGTGAATCTTTTGGCAACTCTTGAAAAGGCCTGATGATATTCAGGAGTATCAATTCCCCAGAGTCTCACTCTAATACTTTCTGTTTCATATCTGACTTGTATGGTGTCTCCATCAATGATTTTTTCTACATTTGCCAAAGGTTGTTGAGCTGCCAGTTCTGAACACAATATAATAAACAGACAAGTCCACCCCAAACAAAAAAGGAATACATCATAAATGTAACGAGATTTCTTCGTCATAACATACTGAAATATCATTTTTATCAATCATAAAAAAACTGCATAAAAGACTATAAATTTAGCCAGAAAAGTCTAAAATCACACTTACACAGCCTCAACTCCAATGGTAATACATACCTGATTTACACTGATTCGTAAATCAGGTAACAGTATTTAGCAACTCTACTATCTGAATTTATTTACAAAAAGAGTAAAAAGCTCCTTGTTATTCTTTCTCGGCTTATGATAAGCTTTATAAGTATGGAACGAACATCCCATAAGGGGGTATACGTGCCTCGACGGTTTCTCTTCGTTCGCTATCGGTTGTTATTCGTAACGTTTTGATATTACTTCACTCTCACATATTCTTGTTTTTTATTACAGGAATTATGGAATAAGGCACTAAATCTTTTTTCCAAATGTTTCAAATAGTTTGTAACTGCAGATCAATTTACTGTTGGTTTCTGTTTTTATGGTATCAAAAGATAATAAGCTCACTGACTCTGAAGAAGAAACCCGGGATTTTCTTCTCAGCCTGTCTTTATTCGATGATTTTAAGGTTGATGAACTGACCCTACTCACCCACCACATGAGTTATATACAACTGCAACGTGGTGAATTTCTCTTTGTTGAAGGAGATAAGGGGGATTTTATGGGCTTTGTTGTGAATGGAGTATTGGAGGTATTAAAAAAATCTGCAACTGGCGAAAATGTCCTCATTGCCCGCCTTGCCAAAGGAAGCTCCATTGGAGAAATGGCACTGATCGACAAATCCACCAGATCAGCTACAGTAATTTCACGACAACCATCTCTCATGATCACGTTAACCAGTAAAGGGTTTGATCAACTGTTGCAAAAATCTCCGACCACAGGAGTCAAAATAATCAGGAAGATAGCACGCCTTTTAAGTCTGAATATGCGAAGAACATCCAGCAAACTTGCCGATTTGTTAAACATTTATTCAGTATGATATTTTTCATGCCCTGTTAACACTGATAAACTCGTACAAAGGTCAAAAACAAGATGGACTTAAAAAAAAACCAACATTTTCGAAGTACGGAAATTTCTTATCTTTTCGGCGTACCAGGGTATGTTGAAAAGATAAGAAATTTGCAGGAACGAAGAAGATGAAGAGTTTTCGAAGTATCCGCTTGTCTACGAGTCCATCAACATCAGCCAACTGATATCATGAAAGTTTCCCCCTCCATACTTTTTGCTGACCGTACTCCTGAAAAGCAGACTACCTGTCTGCAGCTTTTTGAAGAATATGCACCCTCCAATATTCACCTATGTGCTAAGCATAATGAAATAATAACAAACCTTGATTCTCTTAACCCGGATATCCTCTTTTTTGATCTTCTGCTTGCTCCTGAAAAGGAAGTAATTTTATTATTGGACTCAATCCTTGAGAGTTACCCGAATCTTCTGCTCATAGCTGCTATTCCACAAAACAACAACGTGCTCGAACAGCAGATCATAACGCGGAATCTTTTTTTCTATGTCACAACACCGTATGAAAAGACAGAAATTCAGCTGGCTCTAAAACGTACTACAACAAAACTACATATTAATTCTTCACAGCAACTGATTGAAAGCTCAAATAAAGCATTGCCGTTTTACGGAATCATTGGCGAAACAAAGGTGATGCAGAATCTATTCAGCCTGATAACTAAAGTTGCTGAAGATGATTATGCAACAGTACTCATACGCGGTGACTCAGGTACAGGGAAAGAACTTGTTGCCAAAGCCATTCATCTTCATTCCCATCGCAAAAAGCATAATTTCGTTCCAGTCAACTGTGCAGCAATTCCTGATGATCTTCTCGAAAGCGAACTCTTTGGATATACCAAGGGAGCATTTACGGGTGCTGCCCAGAATAAAATCGGAAGAATTCAATATGCAGATAAAGGTACTCTGTTTTTGGATGAAATAGGAGACATGAAGCCTTCTCTGCAGGCCAAACTACTAAGAGTACTGCAAGAGAGAGAATTTGAACCCGTTGGCAGTCTTAAGGCAACCCCCGTTGACACGCGTATTGTTGCTGCAACGCATTGGGACCTTGAACAACTTGTAACAGAAGGAAAGTTCAGAGAAGATCTCTACTACCGCCTTTCAGTAGTGCCCATAAATATCCCGCCACTGAGAGACCGCAAAGAAGATATACCAATCCTTTTGGACTCGTTTCTGGATCTTCATGCCACTAAAAGAGGGAGGGAAAAATTTACAATACCTCTGTCTGTTATGACGGCCCTTCTCTCCTATGAATGGAATGGCAATGTGAGGGAACTTGAAAACCTGGTGCAACAGATGGCTATCCTTTTCAATGGAAAAGAAATACAGCTTGTGGATCTTCCCGAACGAATTGTGGCTGATTATAATCCGGATACAGTCAACCATGACCACATAGCCAAAATCCTGAAGAATATATCCATTGAAACAGCACCGGAAAAAAGACGATCTTCTGCAAACACAACAATGCCGTCAACCGAGGAATGGGAAGATGGCCAGGTTGATTTCAAGGAGCTTATCAATGACTATGAAGCACAATTAATCATTCAAGCAATGAAAATGACCAAAGGGAACAAAAAAGAAGCAGCAAAACTTCTCAATTTAAAAAGAACCACATTACTTGAAAAAATAAAGAAAAAGAATTTACAGGATATGTGGGAATAAATATAGCTCGATGGTCACTTATGCCCCCTTAAGGCCAAACCTAAGGCAATTATTACAACTCACTGAAAACACATATTTTTAAATGCAACACCTCACCTCAACCAATCCCCGGGAAATAATGCTTGCCCAAGCTTTTTGTCCCTGCCATATATATCTTTGTTAAAATGTAACAAACCATTTTTATCAACCCAGGCTGTCTGATAGACCATGTGTACTGGAATTGGAGTCTTAAGCCTTACAACTTTACGCTTTGGGCTATCAACGATGTCTTGAATCGTCTGTTCTGTCCACTCTCCATCATTTCCTTTAAGCAAAAATCGAGCTAAGTGTTTTGGAGCACTAACCCTTATACACCCATGACTGAAGGCGCGAGAAGTCTTTTCGAACAGATTGCGAGATGGAGTATCATGAAGATAAATACTGTATTTATTTGGAAACACAAATTTCATAACACCGAGGGCATTCCATACCCCAGGTTCCTGGCGTAATTTAAAGCCGCTGATATCGCTCCTCGAAATTTTATTCCAATCAATACTTTGCGGATCTAATTCAACCCCGTCAGCCTGCCAGCTGGAAAACAGCTTAATGTGCTTACTCTCAAGATACGTATTGTCTTCTCTAAGCTTTTCCAACATCTCATTACGAGCGATGCTTGGGGTAATATTCCAAAATGGATTAAAATCAATATACTTTATACTATCTGAGAAAACTGGCGTCTCGTGACTCATTTTACCCACGATTACACGCATTTCAAGCACAGGGGAATCATTCACCACTCCCTGAAGAGCAAATCCAGCTATATCGACAAGCACATATTTTGTACCAAGATCATGTTTTGTCCAGCGCCAGCGTTCCATATTCATGAGAATCTGCCTGATCCGTTGCGCCACCGGTATTCTCAGGGCTGCGGTTGTGCCCTTCCCCACAACTCCATCCACTTCCAATCCATTCCGTAACTGAAAACGTTTTACAGCTTCCACAAGTTGATCATCATACAACTGCTCCTTCAGACTGGACGTTTGTACCAGGTCACCGGTTTTTGCAAGCACAACTCGAAGATCCGAAACACGAATATCCAGCTCTCCTGGATGCAAAGTTTTACCTGAAGAAAACAGACGCCATCCTCCACCATCCTCAATGTTTCTATAATGTTCCAATTCCTTTTTTAGGGTTCGGTAAAAATGGTGCGATGGGCTAAGACTTGAGAGAAACGCTTCAAGATCACCACTGTTTCTGGCTTCATCCATAGCCTTCACGGGATCAAACGTATTACAACCGGCCTGATCAAAAAGCTTTGGGTCGGTCAAATTTGGAGATATGCGACCTTCCTGCATGTCATGAATATAGCCAAGCAAACCAATGGTCATATAAATATCGAGTTTTGCAAGGGATTCAGCCGTTCGCCTTTCCCAAAGGGACTCAATAAGCCCAGTGGCATATTCTTCAGGATTCAACCCATCTTCACTCACCTTCTTAAGTGCTGAGAGCACAAGCTTTGCCCGGACATCCGGGCCATTACTACTCACCCAAAGAGGAGTCTTACCTGAGTTATTATACACGGCAGACACCCAGAGTTCCTGATGCTTTGCGTCCACATTACACCACTCAGTACCGAGAATATCTTCAGGATAGTCAGCCAACTCTTTTAACAGTGCAAAATTTATTTCAACTTGTGGAGCCGCAACAACAGACGGGGGATGAAAGAATGAAGTAACAGACAGTAAAAGCAATGGAAAAAGGATGCGTTTTATGATCATTTTATAAATGACTGGAATTTTGGTGGATAAGACAAAACAAAAAGAGCCTCTTCCGACAAATCTGTGGGTAAGTATAGTTCGCAATCCGCAGTAACGTGGTGATATAGGGCGATATGTTTGGCAAATATCTATCGTGCTAACTGATGCTCACTTTGAAAAAGGCAAGAAACAAAGATTCCAATGCT
>CAMZLK010000015.1 GCA_947311475.1 uncultured Desulfocapsa sp. | reverse complement strand
GTTGCTCACGACAGCGAGTACAACATTGTTCGCAGGGCTGCCGAGTTGGGCGGATTCACATCTGAATAAATAATTGATAATGGCTAAATAAAAAATGTAGCAACGAAGCAGATGAAGATTTTTTACGACGCCATTATCAATTATTTATTCAGATGTGAATCCGTCCAACTCGGCAGCCCTGCGAACAATGTTGTACTCGCTGTCGTGAGCAACCCTGAATTTGTTGACTTTCAATGCCTTCAGAGCAGGAGCACCATCTTGCAATGCTTGAATGGCCTGGGCAATTTTTGCTTTGTCTTCCTGTGGCATGTCCCTGCTGACAGAAATTGCCCAGTTGGGTAACCATGCCGTACCCTCCATAACCGTCAAGGCACTGGCAGGAACAAATGCTTGAGCTTTGTTGAGAGCGGATTCACGCACGAATCCGGCATCTACATCACCGGTATACACTGAAAAAATAACGTTTTCCTGTTTGTTTTCCGGAGCTTCTTCAAGGATACATTCCTTGTCGACATCGATTCCATGGTCAAGCATGGTTAATTTTTGTGAGAGGTAGCCTCCGGCACTGGTATAGCCAACGATTGATATCTTTTTCCCTCGCAAATCTTCCAATGTGTGCAAGGGACTGCTGGAACTGGTTATGATAAAACCTCGGAATTTATCTCGGTTAGTGCCCTTTATTGCCATGGCCACAACTTCATGGGCTTTAGATGCCAGGACATAGATATAGGGGTTCTGAAAACCAATATCAATGGTGCCGCTGGAGAGTTGCTTGATGTATTGATCAAAGGTGGATGTTAATGTTGGAACAATTACCAGACCTGTTTGGTCGCTGAGGTATTTTGCAAGAGGTATGATTCTGGCATTGATCTCCTCTGTTGAATACCTTGGCAACATGGAAAGTTTATAGTCTGCAGCAACTGTTGGCGAGGCGGAAGTAACAATGCACCAGCATAGTATTGCTAAAAAACAAGTTGTTATGCGCTTCATGAAATTTTTCCTGCTTGTGTTGGAAATAAGTGAACCTTTTCTACGGGGTATTCTCGCGTATTATTTCATTCGATCCACTGCAGTCTTTATTGAAAAACGCATCCGCTCAAAGGCCGTGCCAAGTTCTCGTGTTTCACGGGGCCCATTGGGGGAGACAGTAAGGTCTAGTTCGCCAAGACTTATCCGGTTTGCAATATCAGTCAATTCCTGCATCGGACGCGTTATTGTTCTGCTCAGGATGACTAAAATAATAATACCCAATAGAAGGGTTGCACCTGCAACAGAGAGGGTTTCCGGTGAAATAAGAGCCTTTTGAATGGCTTCATCCACTTCAGATAAATAGATACCGACATGTACCTCTCCGCCTGAATTGGGGATGGCAACCACAGTATCATAAATGGGCTGCCCTCCAATTGAAATTTTGCTATGATTATTACCTGTTCCGAGTTTATTATTAGAGAGAATTGTGGCAGGAAAACCTTTTTCCTTAACCTGCATTTCAAATGTTCTGTCAAATCGGGTGAGATCACTGAAAAAGCCAGCGACAGCAATACCCTTCTTGTTTATAACGGCTGCATAAGCGGTTCCTGGAAGTTTGCTTGTTCTTTGAGCATCTTTGTTAACTTGAAGGTAATTACGAAGTAAAAGGGGTTTGGTGACAACGCCACTGAATGATTCAGTAATGGCTGAGGTTCGTAGATCGACCTGATTATATATGATCCCAGGGATATACTTGATGTACAGGTAAGAAAAAGCTGCGGAGATCACCAGAAAACTCATGAACATGGCAATAAAGATATAGGACCGAACCGGTATTCCCTTTCTTGTTACCGCGGGAGGCGGAGTTTCGACCGTGGCACTTTCCTCGGGTGTTGTTTCTGCTTCTTGTGAAAAAGTCTCTGTTTGCGGTTTTGTTACAATGATAATAGTACCGCAGCCGCTGCAGATAAATTGGGCTTTTTCTCCTTGTATACGGGTTTCATCAATGTTGAATTTTTTTGTACAGTCTTCACAGGTGACCAGCATATTATAAGATCCTCTCTACGTGTTACCCGATAATATGTAAAATCAGGGTAATAGCCTTTGTCCATTTGTCTGAAAAAAAACTATTTCTGAGCATTGTTTTTCAGACGATTATCGTAATGTATGAAACAAAATACAGTTCGTTATGAGTTGGTTACCGCAACTTGGCTCAACCGGAAACAAATCAGACCACAGGGTAGTGCCTTGCCAGGATCTGGTTTGAAAATTCGAGAAAAGGCCTTTCACGTAGCCAAGTTTCATTGCCAATGATATAGTGTAGTTAGTATTGGTACGTTTTGCAACTACGAAATCTGCAATTTTTGTAAATCAAAATTGGAATATTCAGTTACTTTCAGGGGGTGTAAATATGAATAAATATCCCTCCCAAGAAAAGTGTCGCCTTGTAATATCAGCTTCTTTAGGTGATTTCTTTTCTTTTTAGAGTCGTTATGGTGTCGATTCAGTGATGTTTTGCTGGTGTGTTTGTTAATTCGTTAATGTGTTATGAAATTGGGATGGACTCTTGCTGGTTTGATGGAGGCCATAGTTAAAACTGACTATTGCCCCATAATTCTTGCAATAAAAAACAAGAATATGTGAGAGTAAATAATATCAAACCGTTATGAATAGCAACAAAGCAGTAACCCTTATTGTAGATTGTATTACAAAAGAGCATTCCCAGACAAGCTCTTACAGACCCAGTTGCGCCGGCCAATCCGCAAGTGCCGAAAGAACCTTTCGATCCTCCTCATTTATTTCTGGTCTAACCACCATCTTTGCCAGTTGTTTCTGGTATTCGGCAAGTGTGATTCCGCAGTCTGCATCCGGGTTGGTGACACGGTTCTGTCTGTATTTGTCCCATCGGATTCGTTCCTGTTTTGATAAGGTCTGTGGCCAGTTTCTTGCGCGGTAACGGAATAACATCTCAGGAAGGCGTGGATCTTCGAATTGCATTCGGGTTTTTGCCAAATCACTTGTCGACATATTGTGGATGTCATTCATGAGAGATCTGTCCCTGTCAGAAAAAAATCCGCCACCGTATAAATTTTGATCAGGATCTGTGACAGGTGGAAATTCCTGTGTGCTGTAAATGCTTTGCAGCTTTTGAGTCAGGTCTTGCCTCCCTCTTAATGCAGTCGCATTTCTTTCAGCTTCCTCAAGATTAATAACCCAGCGTTCAGCTGCTTCGGGGGTGAGGGTGTTTACGGGAACCAGCACCGGGCATTTATTGAGATGAACAGTTTTTATTGGAATACGCTCCACTCCGTCGGGTAAATCCGCACTTCGAGTGAATAATCGTTTTTGTATTTCATCTGCTTCGAGAGTGATGAGTGGCTCTGGATCATGGCGAAGATCAAAAGCAATGATACCGTTTTTGTTGATTGGGTGTGTTGCCAGTGGTAAGACAGGAGCGATACAGCCGAGTTTTGCGGGATACATTGAAGAGACGTGCAAAATAATATCTTGTTTTTTTATATTCAGGTTCCCGGCAAGTTTACGTTTATCACGCATATCAAACAGATAATTGTATAGTTTTGGATTGCAACTCTTTACAAGACGTGCCATTTCAATGGTAGCATAAACATCGGAGAGGGCATCGTGTGCTCCTTCATGTTTGATATTGTTTGCCTTTGTTAAGTCTTCAAGACGAAAACTGGTGACACCGTCTTCGTTTTCGGGCCATTTGATACCCTCAGGACGCAGAGCATGGCAAAGCCGAAGCATGTCAATGATATCCCACCGTGAATTCCCGTTTCGCCATTCCCGTTCGTAGGGGTCATAGAAATTACGATAGAAGCCATAACGGGTAAATTCGTCATCAAAGCGAAGGTTGTTGTATCCGACCCCACAGGTACCGGGCTGCATAAGCGCTCTATGGATTTCAGACATGAATTCAGCTTCGCAAAGCCCATCGGCTACAGCCATTTGGGGGGTGATTCCTGTGAGCAGGCAGGCTTCTGGATGAGGAAGCATGTCCAGTGCCGGTTTGCAGTAGTTCACCTGTGCCCTACCGATAATGTTTAGCTCCATATCAGTACGGACTCCTGCAAATTGGGCTGGTCGGTCTCTTCTGGGGTCGATTCCCCACGTTTCGTAATCATGCCAGTATAGTGTTGTAGTCATGAGCGTTGGGAGACCTCAATTTATGTGGTGGTTCAGGGCTAAGGATCCGTCCGGAAAAAACTTGAACATCTCGTATCTCATCTTTAGGTCATCTTTGTTCGATCAGATCGAACAAACCTGACCTAAATCTGAGCACGATATTGTCCAACTTATTTCCGGACGGCTCCCAAGGGCCAATTGCAATAATTTGTATCATGCTACTATTTTGCCGTCAAGTATTGCGGTAAAGCACAAAGACGATGTGCTGGGAAAAAAGAAGATCGACATGCTGCTACATAGTGGTAATGTTCTATGGTGTGTTATGGTGTGTTATGGTGTTTATCTCAATTGAGCTCGGGAGTATTTTGTGAAGAACCGACATTATATTAAGGCTGGCTGGATGATTGACGGCAGCGGTGCGCCGATTCAAAAGCAGGTACTTTTGACTGTGGAAGAGGGAATTATCGCAGATATTGAAAGATTCAAAGAAGAGGATAGGCCGGACGCAGCCCTTATTACCGATTTGTCCCGTTGCACCATATTACCTCCTCTGGTTGATTGTCATGTTCATCTTGCAATGTCTCCATCCACTGATCTGCAAGTCAGGCAACAACAGTTAAATGCGAGCTATGAAGAGTGTAAGCTGCGTATCGAAGAAAATATCCACTTCCTTTTTTCCTATGGTGTTCTTGCGGTGAGAGATGGTGGCGGACATTTTGGCCATACATTGCGCTATAAACAGGTAAGGGATCGTAAGGGAAATGGAAAAGATCCGGTTATTCTGAAAGCAACAGGGCAGGCCTGGTACCAAACCGGCCGTTATGGTGCTTTTATTGGGGAGTCTCCCGGTAGAAATGATACTCTGGAAAGTGCAATCGCCAAGGGTATTGACTCTGTGGATCATATTAAGCTGATCAACTCAGGTCTGAACAGTTTGACTGAATTTGGAAAAGAAACCGAGCCTCAATTTTCCAGAGAGGAACTTCAGGAACTGGTAAAACTTGCCAATAAAAATGATAAAAAAGTAATGGTTCATGCCAATGGCCGTGTTCCTGTCCGCTTGGCGTTGGAGGCTGGATGTCATTCCATAGAGCATGGTTTCTTCATGGGGAAGGGAAATCTGAGACAAATGGCGAATCGGGGAACTGTCTGGGTTCCGACAGCTGTTACCATGAAGGCTTTGCTTGAAAATTTGGATTTAACAGGTGACAGACAGGGGAAAAGGGCAGTTGTTAAGCAGAATCTTGACCATCAGCTGGAGCAGATGGCACAGGCAAGGCAGTATGGGGTTCAGCTGGCAATCGGTACAGATGCCGGTGGTAGTGGAATCCTCCATGGCGAGTCTGTGGCGGAAGAGATAAAACTGTTTATGAAGGCGGGATATTCTCTGGTTGAGGCAATACAGTGCGCTTCAACAAATGGTGCAAAACTTCTGGGAATTGAGAGTATTGGAGTAGTTGCTAAAGGGAGGCCGGCAAACTTTTTAGTTGCTCGTGCAACGCCAGCAATGCTCCCAAGAAAATTGTCTTATCTTGAGGCAATTTATCTGAATGGGAAATCCTGCGCCACGGAATTTTTCAACAAAATATAAAAATTCCTTAGGATCCGTCCGAAAATAAGTTGGACAATATCGTGCTTAGATTCAGGTCAGGTTTGTCTGTTTCCGACTGGATTGATTCCATAACAGGAAAGCCGATGAGATTCTCCAGTGGCTGAACTTTGTACGCATTTTTTTGGAGGTCAGAAAAGAGAAGAGCAATCTCCTGCTGCCAAATATCTGTTTGCTTCGTACCCGGTGGGACAAGATCATGCAGAAGGATTATGTCACCGGGGTGTAGCTTCTTCATAACACGATCTGCAAGATGCATAATCTTTTTATTCCCATAATCCAAAGGACGACAACTGAAGGTGATACAGTGAAGGTTTTCGTCTTTCAATATGTTTTTTAATCTGGGATTAGTGGCTCCCGCAGGAGGTCTGAAGGTCATGGGGTGAATACCATGTTTCATTAAGATTTCTTGTGTCTTTCGTATATCCTGTCGTAAGTTTTTTTTGCTTTTCAGCATGAGCAGACTGTCATGTTGCCATGAGTGGTTACCGATGCTGTGACCTTCCTCAAGTATTCTTGCCATAAGTTTTGGATGCTTTACTGCTTTTTTTCCTATGACAAAGAAGGTGGCTTTGTAGTTGTTCTGTTTGAGCAGGTTCAAAAGGATTGGCGTGGAAATTTGCGAAGGGCCATCATCAAAAGTGAGAGCGATGGCCTTACTTTCGGTAATACTTTTACTGATAATCGGCAGGAAAAAGCCCCACTGTGGACAAAAGGGGGCAATGGTGCAGAGCAATAGAAAGAAAAAAAGTGGAATCAGGGCCATCCAGTGGGAAACTGTAAAGAAGGAAATTGCGATCAGCAAGCTAACTGCTGCAAGTTTTTCTGCCTGAGAAAAAGAAGTAAAGCGTATTTTTCTGAATTTTCTGATCATGATAAACTCGTAGAAAGGTCAATTGAGAGATGGCTAAGTAAAAAGCTTTAGATGCGAGGTGCGTATTTTTTGTTTGATTACTGCGTACCAAGGTACTTCGTAATTACACAAAAAATGCAGCAACGATGCAGCTGAAGCATTTTTAAGACACCATCAGTTTTTAAAACTATGAATCGGAGCAGGTATCCTGCCCCCCCATGATATAAACCGTCCCGACTTATTAACATTACGAACTTCCATAATCGGACTCTCACCAAACAGGCCACCAAAACTTACAACCTCCCCAACTCCCTTTCCAGGAACAGGAATAATACGAGCTGCGGTGGTCTTGTTATTAATCATTCCGATCGCCATCTCATCTACTATTATTGCTGAAATTGTCTCAGCATCCACCTCACCCGGAATGGGCACCATATCCAACCCAACTGAGCAAACACACGTCATAGCCTCGAGTTTTTCCATGGTTAAGGCACCCTTCCCCACAGCATCTGCAAGCACTGCATCCTCCATTACTGGAATAAAAGCACCACTCAAGCCACCAACAGCTTTTGATGCAAATATTCCACCCTTCTTGACGGCATCATTTAACAAGGCAATGATTGCTGTTGAACCTGGCGCACCAACGTCATCCACGCCTAAGATCTGTAAAATTTCACCAACCGAATCTCCGATTTTTGGCGTTGGTGCAAGGGATAAATCGACAACTCCAAATTCCACACCCAGTTTTTTAGAGACCTGACGTCCTATCAACTCACCACAACGAGTGACCCGAAAAGTAATCTGTTTAATCTCTTCTGCGATATCATCTATTTTAAGATTTTCCCTTCCCTTTTTCTCAATGGTTTTCTTCAATGATTGTGCGATTACCCCAGGCCCCGAAACACCGACGTTCAAAACAACATCTGCCTCCTCAACCCCATGAATTGCACCTGCCATAAAAGGATTATCACCTGGCTGATTACAAAATACAACGAATTTTGCAGCTCCAAATCCACCACTATCTGCAGTCTGAAGAGCCAGTTCTTTTATTGTTCTCCCCACCATGGCCACCGCATCCATGTTGATTCCTTTGGTACTTGAACCCACATTAATTGACGAGCACAATCGTTCAGTAACCGCCAAAGCTTCAGGAATTGATTTGATAAAAGCCAGATCACTTTCTGTCATCCCCTTTTCCACATGTGCAGTATATCCACCTAAAATATCCACTCCTGCCTTAGCTGCCGCCTTATCCAGACTTTTTGCCAGTAAAACAAATTCATCACTGTCAAAACCTGCTCCGACAAAAGCAGCAGGGGTCACAGAAATACGTTTATTTACAACCGGGATGCCGTATCTCATGGCAACCAAATCACACTCTTCAACAAAATTGCTTGCGTAACCTGCGATTTTATCCTCTACACACCTGCAAGTATTTTTTGCAGTTCCCCTCCTGCAATCAAGAAGATTTATCCCCATGGTCACAGTTCGTACATCGAGATTCTCTTTTTGAACCATCTCGACAGTTGCCATTATTTGATCTGAACGAAGCATGTTACTCTCCTAATCTGCTAATATTGTTTCGAGTTGAGTTCCCACTTCATTTGTGGCCATAAAAATATCATTATGTTGCAAAAACAGGTTCAATTTTTCCTCTTCACCAAGAATACTCAATTCGTCCCTAAATACATCCAGTGAGGCAATATGTGTGAGATCCACCTGGAAAATCATGGTATACTTTTCACTTTCTCTTGTTGTAACCAAATCTAACACATTGATATTATGGCAATAAAAAAAGTCTCCTAAAATTTTGACCAAGCCTTTTCTATTATCTCCCTGCCCTGTAACTATATATGTTTCCTCGGGTAAATGAGACCTTTCCACCTCAAAATTCACGGTCATTTCCTTTATTATAGCCTCTAGTTTAGTCTTTGATTTTATGTGAGAAAAGCCAGCAAAAAGATCTTCTGGAGTAATTTTTTCATCAAACTCGGCAATAAGGAGCATCGTAAAATATCCTCCCAGGACAGATTGATTAAGATCAGCCAAATCGCCGCCCAGATCATAAATAACTGTGGTGATATCCGCTATTATCCCAGGTCGATCCTTCGACATAACAGAAATAACTAATTGCTTCCCCATCTATTTCCTCCTTCTAACATTTCTAATTCCCAAGTGTTTTTGCTATCACTTTTTCGAAAAACTGTCTGAACCAGCGAACTCGACTGATCTGGATAATCCATCATATAATGTAAACCTCTCGATTCTTTTCTGTACATTGCAGATTGGATTATCAGCAAAGCAACAAGAGAAATATTTCGTAATTCCACCATATTAGGGGTAACGGTATACTCCCTGTAGTGGAGATCAATTTCAGCATAAATAAATTCCATTCGTTTTTTGGCAAGGGCCAGTCTTTCTGTGGAGCGAACAATCCCAACATAATTCCACATAACCCGCCTGATTGAATCCCAATTATGATTGATTAATATCTCTTCACTCAATTTTCGAGCATCACCGCTCACCCACTTATCTGCGGACAAGTTGTTTTGGTTTTGTAATTCACTCCACACTTTTGAGCAATACTTTGCAGCACTGTCAGCAAAAACCACTGCCTCAAGCAAACTATTGCTTGCCAGTCTATTTCCGCCATGCAGACCTGTACAAGCAGTCTCCCCTAATACAAGTAAACCCGGAACGGAACTTCTCCCATATTTATCAGTCTTCACTCCTCCACACATATAATGTGCAGCAGGTACCACAGGAATTTTATCCTTTGTTATATCAATCCCTCTGTTCAGGCATCTTTTATATATCGTTGGGAACCTGTCTTTAAGGTATTCAGCTTCGCGATGAGTGATATCCAAAAAAACGCAATCTTCGCCAGTTTCCTTTAACTCTTTATCTATTGCCCGGGCAACCGTATCTCTCGTAGCAAGATCCTTTCTATCGTCATATTTCGCCATAAAAGGAATTCCGTCTGCGCCCACCAACACCCCACCTTCCCCCCTAACTGCCTCAGATATAAGGAAGTTTTTTTCTTCCGAATGATACAAACAAGTCGGATGAAACTGGACAAATTCCATGTTTTGCACTTCTGCTCCTGCCCGGAATGCCATAGCAACACCATCGCCTGTTGCTATATCTGGATTAGTGGTATACAAATACACCTTCCCCACTCCACCACAACAAAGTGCTGTTATTTTTGCCATGTAAGGTTCAACCACCCCACTTCCTGCCATCACATAAGCACCAACACATTTTTTATCATTAAACGCACCCCAACCTTCCACCTTGCCCTGAACCAGCAAAAGATCAACAACAACATGCTCCTCCAGCAAGCGTATCCTGTCGTGTCCACGAACTCTATCCAGCAATGCCCGCTCAATCTCTCTACCCGTCAAATCATAGGCATGCACGACTCTTCTATGGCTATGCCCCCCTTCTCGCCCCAGGGAATACCCTGACGAATTCCCCTTATCCCGAACAAAAGCCACCCCCAAATCAATGAGATCCTGGACCCGATCCGGCCCACCCTCAACCACCATTCGCACAACGGCCTCATCACACAATCCGGCACCAGAAAGCAAAGTATCTTCCACATGGGATGTCACACTATCATTTTCCTCCAGGACAGCCGCAATCCCTCCTTGCGCCAAGTTGGTAGCTGTGTCCACATCCTTCTTTTTCGTAACAACCACCACCTCCCCCAACTCTGCACACTTCAACGCATAAGAGAGGCCTGCTATCCCACTCCCAATAACCAAAAAATCACAATTCATACAAAAACCCTCATTCAATGTTTCACGTGAAACATAGTAATCAACAAAACAATCTCCGGAACAACTTATCCCCATGTCAAGATAAAGGCAAGGAAAGGGTTAGTTTTGGACAATGAAAACCATATAAATAAGAATATTACGTGCAAATCGTTCAAAAGCATTGTGGTTAGATGAAAAATGAACTAGAAAAAAGATGACAAAGAGGATAACTAATCATTTTTTACATGGAGACGTTCATCTTGGGTTCAGGAAAAATAATAGCAATTGCAAATCAAAAAGGTGGTGTTGGTAAGACAACGTCAGCTGTAAACCTTTCTGCGGCCTTGGCTCGCAAGAGGAAAAAAGTACTCCTGGTGGATTCAGACCCTCAAGGGAATGCATCTTCGGGTCTTGGGGTGCATCAAAGAGATCACGAGAGCCAACTTTATCACTGTTATACACAAGAAATACCATTAGCAGATGTACTGGTGGCGCCAAATAAAAAGGTTAAGCTCACCGTCGTGCCATCGGGAATTGATCTTGCTGCAGCGGAAATGGAGCTTTTCCCGGTCGAAAAACGGGAATATGTTCTTAAAAAGATGCTCGATACCGTTAAAAAGGACTTTGACTATATCATAATTGACTGTCCCCCTTCTCTTGGGTTGCTGACAATTAATAGTCTCACCGGGGCTGATTCGGTCTTGATCCCGATGCAATGCGAATATTTTGCCATGGAAGGACTAGCGCAGCTTATTAAAACGATCCGTTCAGTTAAAAAATCTCTCAATAAGGACCTCTACATCGAAGGCCTTCTCCTCACTATGTTTGACAAGCGAAACCGGCTGACCTTCCAGGTTGAGGAAGAAATTAAAAAGCATTTCGGTGACCAGGTTTTCAAAACAGTTATTCCGAGAAATGTTCGACTGAGCGAATGTCCGAGTCATGGTCAGTCAGTAATTGAATATGATGTCAAATCAACAGGTGCTCAGGCATACATTAAATTGGCAAATGAATTCGTCAGAAGACAAAAATAAGGTGAGGAAATGGTAAAAATGAAAGGGCTGGGAAGGGGAGTTGACTTACTCTTCAATCAAGACGAGGAAGAAGAGGCGTATTTTTCCTGTACGATAGATAAAATTATTCCAAACCAGTTTCAACCTCGGACTCATTTCGAAAAGGATAGCTTACAGGAATTGGCGGATTCCATAAAAGAAAAAGGTATTATCCAGCCATTGGTTGTTGTTTCAAACAGCGACGGAACGTATGGTCTGATAGCCGGAGAAAGGCGTTTGCGTGCCTCCAAACTAATCGGGCTTGAGAGTGTTCCCGTTGTACTTAGGGAAGTGAGTGGAGATGATGAAATGCTGGAACTTGCACTTATCGAAAATGTGCAACGCCAGGACTTAAATCCCATTGAAGAAGCCCAGGCATACGAAAAACTCATAAAGGTTTTTTCCTATACACAGGAGCAAGCTGCAGAGAAAGTCGGGAAGAAACGCTCCACCGTCACAAACCGCCTGAGGCTACTGCAACTCCCTGATTTCATACAAGATGACATAGCAAACAAGAGGCTTACCGAAGGGCATGCCCGCGCAATTCTGCGCTTGTCCAATGATCCCGCTGCAATGCAAATTGCCAGAGATATGATTGTAAAAAAAGTCATGTCTGTACGTCAGGCGGAAAAACTGACCTCACGCATGAAACAGGAACAATCCATAAACAGAAGTACGCGACCGAAACAAGCAATTGGGATTCCTGAATCATTTTCAAATGCACTTCTTACCAGGGTCACAAACAAACTCCACTCAAAAGTTCAACTTATTCAGAATGGAAGTCGCGGGAAATTGGAGATTGAATACTATTCATTAGATGATCTAGAGAGGGTAATTGAACTAATCGCAGGTGAAGATATATAAAATGGAGAAATACATTGGCATTATTACAACTAACCATAATTCCACTGGGAGAAGGTGTATCGGTGGGCGATTATGTAGCTGGTATCCAGGAGAAATTGGCAGATGAAAATGCTGTTTTCCATCTTACTGATATGGGTACAATCATTGAGGGAGAAGTTCAAGACCTCTTACACCTCATTGGAAAGATATATGAAACTCCTTTTAAACAGGGCGCACTCCGTGTAGTCACAAATATTGTCATTGATGACCGGAGAGATCAGCAAATACATATTGGTGATAAAACAAAATCAGTAAAGAGAAGAACGAAAATGGTACAAAAATGAAACAAAAACCTACCGAAAAAGCCATCAGCAAAATAACTGTTTTTGCATTCATTTTCTTTCTGTCGCTCTTTATTTTTGGAGTGAATGCAAACGAGCCTAAAAGGGTTCTTGAACAGGCATGGAATATTTGTCTGGACTGTATTGGGATAGGGTAAAACAAAGACATTCACTGCGGTCTATGTTGTATGAGAAGGGCATGTAGCACACAACCTAAAAATTATTAATTAACTATCATTAATGGAATCCTTACGTAAATTTATTCAATGTATTGTCACATTGTTAAGCAATAGCTACTTATTATTCCCGGTAAGTAAAAATATTTATCAGGGACCACTGAAAGTAATCTGTTCGCCTGGTTTGAATTGTTATTCCTGTCCTGCATCCACAACATATTGCCCAATTGGTGCAATTCAACAATTACTTTTGGGCATACGTTTTTCACTGGAGACAGGGGCATACCTCTTTGGGGCGTATGTAGTTGGTACCATAGGATTAATCGGAACAACCACAGGAAGAATCAGCTGCGGATGGTTGTGTCCTTTTGGGCTCATCCAGGAACTCCTTTACAAACTCCCCTTTGGCAGGAAAAGAGAAGTTTTCCCGTATCTTCGCTATGTTAAATACTTTATGCTGATTGCCTTTGTCTTTATATTTCCATTATTCCTCACAAACGATTGGGGAATGGGAAAACCATGGTTTTGTAAATATGTGTGCCCAGCCGGAACCTTGGAAGCGGGGTTACCAATGCTGCTTTTACAACCCGACCTTCGGGCAACCCTTGGTTACCTTTTTTACAATAAACTTTTCTGGATGGTTGTCTTCCTTGTCTGGAGTGTAAACACTTCACGGCCCTTCTGTAAAACAACTTGTCCATTGGGAGCTTTTTACGGGGTTTTCAATAAATTCTCCTTATTTAGGCTTAAGCTTATAGAATCAAAATGTACCGATTGTGGTGCCTGTGCCAAAGTATGCCCAATGGGAATTCAATTCAATGAGTCAGTAGGAAGTACAGAGTGTATCATGTGTATGCGCTGCATGAGAGAAGCATGCGAATTTGGTGCTATCCATTTAACCTGCGGAAATTTATCACTCACTGCAAATCAAAGATTCACAAAAAAGAAACGAGTAATTTCAGAAAATGATGCTGTCATCTAACCCGGGAAAACTGCAAGTTAGTGCCTGTTGCATTCCTAACATTTTGATATTGTTTCACTCTCACATATTCTTGTTTCTGATTACCGGTATTATTACGTATGGCACCAAAGAACTGTGGTGGGAACAATTATCTGGAAATGGAAGAAGAATTAGGCTAGTTTGATACAACAAAATCAACAAACTTTTCTGTTCAAAATACATAGAAGGAATTTTTCATGCTGAAAGTTTCATCAAAACTAACGATTATACTTTCCGTTATTTTCTTAGGCTGCCTGGTAATCAATCCAGCTTATGCAAAAATGCGCAGCATTAATGGAGATAAGGTGCAACTCAGGTCTGGTCCTGGAACCAAATACGCTTCGAAGTGGGAATACGGTAAAGGTTTTCCACTCAAAATTCTTTCCCAGAAGGGAAGTTGGGTCAAAGTTAAAGACTTTGAAAACGATACTGGCTGGGTATTCAAAAAATATCTTACTTCTAAACCCCACATGATTGTTAAGGTTAACAAGGGAAAGAAAAAGAAAATAAATATACGAAGTGGGCCGGGCACAAAATACAAGGCGGTTGGCAGAGCTTACTATGGCGTAGTTTTTCAGACTCTTGGGCAGCAAAAGGGCTGGGCCAAAGTCCGCCATGAATCTGGTCTCACCGGGTGGATTAAAAGAAGTCTTCTCTGGGGTTACTAACGTATACTTACGATGAATATGCTTTGGCGAACAATCCCACTTTATGCTCTTATATTAACAGTAAGCGCATGTTCAGGGTCATTGACAAGCTCGTTATTGCGTCCCACACTGAAAAACCTGCAACAGCAGACAGATATTGATCTTGTTTGCGAGGGAACTCCCAGCTTCCTGCTCATGATAGACAGCATGGTAGCCTCGGCTCCTGATGATAAAGAACTTTTAATGACGGCTACCCAGGCATTCACTGGATATGCTGCTGCACTCGATGCCTGCAACAGGCCTAAGCGCTCAGCATTTGTAAGTAAAAAGGCCAGAAAATATGGTGTTTCGTTATTAGTTGACAAAACGGATTCAAAGAGTGTTTACAATATTCCCTTAACAGACCTGCAGAAAGTCCTCAGCTCCTTTGATGAAGATGATGTCGATCATTTGTTCTGGGCCGGCAACGGATGGACCACGTGGATTCGCCACCAGAAAGGGTCTCCAGAATCCCTTGCTCAACTTGTGAAGGTTGAAAAAATCATGAATCGAGTGCTTGAACTCGATGAAAACTATTATCATGGCGGGGCGCATCTCTTTGTGGGCGCTTATCTTGGTTCCAAACCACCCCTCTTTGGCGGAAACCCCGAAAAAAGCAAACAACACTTTGAGCGTGCCCTCGCCATCAGCAATCGACAGTTTCTTCCTGCCCTTGTCCTCTATGCCCAGACATACGCCCGTATAACCTTTAATCGTGAACTCTATGTTGATCTGTTACAGGAGGTGCTCGATTTCAATCTCGAAAACCAGTCGGATCTACGTCTTGGCAATATGGTGGCTAAACGACAAGCTTCAACCATGCTTGAACAGGTAGATCAATTCTTTTAAGTAGAACCCCCCCCGAACACGTGGGATAAATACAATTCTCGATCAATTTTTAACGTATCGGGATCAGGAGCAACTCATGCGATTTTTTAAAATTAATCTCACAATAGTATTCCTTCTTGTTTGTATTCTTCTCATAAGCGCCCAGGCAGATGCTCAAGCCAAGTATCAGTTCAAAATAGCGACCATCGCCCCTGAGGGTTCTATCTGGACCACTCGTTTCCGTGATTTTGCCGCTGAAGTAGGGGAGAAGAGTAAAGGTGAAATAGCATTCAAGATCTATCCGGGTGGAATTATGGGGGATGACCGGGCAGTATATCGAAAAATGCGCATCGGCCAACTGCATGGTGGTGGTTTTACCATGACAGGCATCGGAAGGATAGTTGGGGATTTTCGGGTAATGGGGTTGCCCTTTCTCTTCCGTTCTTACGAAGAAGTTGACCATGTAAAAAAAGGGCTGTGGCCATCTTTCAGTCGAGCTTTTGCCGACAAAGGTTTGGAGCTTATCGCAATGACTGAAGTTGGATTTGTCTATTCCATGTCAACTTCTCCTGTAGCAACCCTTGCCAAATTGAAAGAACGGAAAATATGGGCCCCTGAAGGTGACCCAATCAGTATTGCCTACCTGAAAACTCTAGGCATAACTCCATTACCACTTACTGTTCCAGATGTGCTCACTTCCTTACAGACTGGAATGGTGGAGACCGTTTTTAATTCTCTTTATGGCACCATTGTCCTGCAATGGTTCACCAAAACAAAATATATTACCGACATTCCCTTTGGCTATGCATATGGAGGCTTGCTGCTTGATCGTAAAAAATTCAACAAATTACCCGATAATTACCAGTCAATGATCAAGAAAACAGCATTAAAATATTTCAGTCAACTCATCGCTGACACAAGAAAAAGCAACAGTGATTCCCGCAAAGTCCTTGAGGAAAACGGTGTGTCCATGGTGGCTCCAGATCCTGAAGATTTACAGATAATGCGTGACATGAGTATAAAAACAGCAGAGCAAATGCAGGGAACAGCCTTTAGTCAGGAAATCTACAATGAGACCACAAAACTCCTTGAAGAGTATAGAAAACATGAAAAATAGGAAAAGGGCAGGGGATTGACAGAACCTGCTTGATACCATGAACCGCCTCAAGATAACCCGGATAATTATAACCATTGAAAAGAGGCTAATAGACACGCTACTCTGCCTCATGCTCGTGGCAATGATCGTTCTTGCCTGTCTGCAAATTGGCCTTCGTACATTTTCCTCCGGTGGCATCCTCTGGGCCGATCCAATACTGCGGTACCTTGTCCTCTGGTGTGGTATGCTTGGGGCCGTGGTGGCAACCAGAGAAAAAAAGCATATTGGCATCGATGTACTGGGTTACCTGGCACCTGCCCATATAAAAGTCTGGATTAATCTGGTGATCGATATTTTTTCAACACTTGTTGTTACAACTCTCACCTGGGTATCCATAGTCTTTGTCCAAAACGAACGTCTCTTTGGCGGCCCTTCGGTACTCAATGTTCCTTCCTGGATCTGGAACCTTATTTTCCCGTTGGCATTTGGCCTGATCACCATACATTTTTTTCTTACAATTCCTGGTGACATCAAGGCATTGCTCAAAAAACCTGCCAGCAAAAAAAGAGTGGAACGTGATTTTCTTTAAACTTTTTACTCTTATTCTGGCCGTGCTGGGCAGCCCGCTCTTTATTGTAATTGCAGCCATTGCCCTGATTTCATTTTACAGCGTGGATATTGATCTCTCAGTTGTGATCATCGAGATGTCACGCCTGTCGGATACACCACTTTTGCTTGCCTTACCACTGTTTATCTTCGCAGGAACCATCCTTTCCGAAAGCGGCACTCCAAAACGCCTGCTCAAGTTATCACAGGTTCTGCTCGGTTGGCTCCCTGGAGGTCTTGCAGTTGTTTCACTTGTTGTTTGTGCTATTTTTACAGCCTTTACCGGTGCTTCAGGGGTAACTATTTTTGCTTTGGGAGGGTTGCTGTTACCAGCGCTTCTCAAAGACAATTATTCGGAGAAATTTTCCCTTGGATTAATCACTTCTTCCGGGAGCCTTGGTCTGTTGTTCCCTCCAAGCTTGCCACTCATTTTGTATGGAGTCATTGCTGAAGTTCGAATTGACCACCTCTTTCTGGCAGGCATTCTACCCGGGCTCTTCATGCTCTTCCTGCTGGTGGCTTACTCAATGTATAAAAGCCCCAAGAGAGAGAACAAAAGAGAAAAGGTGAGCGGGAAGACAATATTCTCAGGATTGAAAGAAGCCGCCTGGGAACTGCCCCTGCCCTTTATTGTTCTTGGTGGAATATACGGTGGTTTCCTGGTGGCTGGCGAAGCTGCTGCAATAACAGCCCTTTACGTACTGATAGTTGAAGTTTTTATATACCGGGATATCAAACTCAAGCATTTACCCCGAATCGTAGTACAATCAATGATGCTCTTTGGTGGTATTCTGGTAATTCTGGCTGCATCAATGGCCGCGACAAACTTCCTGGTTGATCAGGAAGTTCCCATGCGCCTGTTTGAATTTATCCGTCAGTATATCTCGAGCAAATACACTTTTCTTCTGCTCCTGAACATCTTTCTCCTCATTGTCGGCTCAATGCTCGATATCTTTTCTGCTCTGGTGCTGGTGGTTCCACTGATAGTTCCCATTGCCAGAGGTTATGACGTCAACCTGGTTCACCTCGGCATCATATTTCTGACAAACCTGCAAATTGGCTACTGTACGCCCCCTGTAGGGCTCAATCTTTTCCTTGCAAGCTACCGCTTCGAAAAACCTGTTGTTCAACTCTACGGGGCAACCATGCCCTTTCTGGGCCTATTGATGATCACTCTTATCATTATTACTTATTTTCCACTTTTAAGTCTCTTTTTAGTGCGTCTTCTAGGTTGATGGTTAGAGTAAAGGAGACAGGAGTATATAGATAATCAGAAGGGGAGCAGTGTAGTGTTGAGTAGCACATTGTCCTGACGATTTTTTTCTGATAATTTAAGCAATCAGCTCAAGTTACTACATTATGTTGACATCCACGGAGCCCGTTACTGTTGCTGTTGTCAGTAACAATAATCTACAAAATACCGTTTAAAAACATCAGATTATCCCACCGGTGGTTTGCTGGAAACGGTGGAGGAAAGAGAAGTCATTTTCTACTGGTGCCAGCAAATTG
>CAMZLK010000014.1 GCA_947311475.1 uncultured Desulfocapsa sp. | reverse complement strand
CCCAAATATCGAACCATACTATTACTAAGTCTCCTCTCTGCCCTTTTATATAATTGTTGTCAGTAACAATAATCTACAAAATACCGTTTACAGCAAACCACCGGTGGGGTAATCTGATGTTTTTAAACGGTATTTTGTAGATTATTGTTACTGACAACAATTATATAAAAGGGCAGAGAGGAGACTTAGTAATAGTATGGTTCGATATTTGGGGAAATACGTCACTGTTCATTAACCTTGTTGAGTTATAAGTGAGAAATAGTAATATTTGATGGCTTCGTACAAATGCTTCATCTGCTTCGTTGCTACATTTTTTATTTAGCCGTCGGGATTTCAACTTTTTTACGAGTCCATCATATTTGACACAATACACTATTATATAGCCCTTTAGAATGATGTTTGTCTGTGAATTCGTGGCAAAATGCTGAAAACGGAATTCTTTTTCAGCATAATGGCGACGAGAAATCATTACTTTGTGGACATGTTGAGTTATTATAATTACAATTGACGCATATTTTTTATCATTACACTGAATACTAGGAGCTTGTCCGAGAATAGGCATTTTGGTCAAAATCGAAGAATTTTCAGAAAATAAACGCAGCCATATGCAGCCATATGGTTGATATTGCGAGCATTGTTTTTTGACAATTCTAAAGAGTTTGGGAAAAAGGGCATTCTCGGACAGGCTCCTAGATCTTAAGCGCTGTTTTGTAACAGTTTGAGGATATCATGTCAGACCATATTTCTGCATCGGCTCATACTTTTCATATCCCGGTCATGGGCACAGGATTTACCATAGACTCCCCATTAAGAGTGGCTAGATACGGAATATCTTCATCCATATCCCTTGTGGATGATGTGTTGATCGAACAGATACGCAAGTATTATTGTGAAAAGGAGAATGAGCCCTATGAAGCTATCTTGAATGGCAGGGAGGCACGCGCACAACGTATCACAGCATATTTAAATCTTGTCGACCGCCTGGTGGCCCGGCAGGTTAAAGCATTACAAAACTCACCTTTTGAAGCAGGAAGCGAGATAAGCAAATATTACGAAATGCTGCCCGATGATGCACCTCTTAAAAAGACCTATCTGGATATGTTGAAAATGTCTGATGCATCTGAGAAAAAAATGGCAAAAGCCAAGCTCCGTAAAAGTGCAGTGCCAGGTAGTATTGATGTAAATATAATGACCAAGCTTGACCGGGATCATTATAGAAAAGGTGAACTGCTGCCACCGATTTACGCAGATGCCATGAGTGCCTTGCGTGGTTTTGCAGAGAGCACTCTTTCTGCTTCAATAGTTTTTTCTGCAGGAATTAATAAACGTCTTTACAGGTATATGACAGAGTTTAAAGATTTTTTTCCTGATAAAAAAGGTGCATTGAAGAAGAAAATAATCCTGAAGGTCAGTGATCATCGATCATCTGAAATTCAAGGACGATTCCTGGCAAAAATGGGCTTATGGGCATCAGAATTTCGCATTGAGTCGGGCCTTAATTGCGGTGGACATGCCTTTGCATCCAAAGGCTTTCTTCTGGGTGTAGTTCTGGAGGAATTCAAGCAAAAGAAAAAACAACTCCTTGAAAAACTCATCCCCATGTATGCAAAAGCTCTTTCCGCAAAGGGAGAGTATGACGGAAAACTCCCTGAAAATTTTCGAATTACGGTTCAGGGCGGGGTGGGAACAGCTGCTGAACATAGTTTTTTGCTAAATAACTACGGCGTAAACAGTGTCGGTTGGGGAACGCCTTTCATGCTTGTTCCGGAAGCAACCCTTATGGATGAGGTCAATATTAAACGCTTGATGAAGGCAACTGATGATGACGTGTATCTCAGTGATGCCTCTCCACTCGGGGTTCCTTTCTGGAACTTGCGGACCTCTACCAGTGAGGATTTACGTCGCACACGGATAAAACAAGGCAAGCCTGGTTCACCTTGCCCTAAAAGGTTCGTGGGCTTGAACACAGAATTTACCAAGAAACCCATTTGCCTGGCTTCCCGTACCTATATCAATAAAAAGATTGAGGTGCTTCCGAAAGAAGGACACGCGCCAGAAGCATATGCTACAATAGAGGAGAGAGTGCTTGCCAAGGCCTGTATTTGTCATGAGCTTGGCGGAAACGCCACCGTTCCTCTGGGAATTGACCCCGATGCGGTCTCAACTGTCTGCTGTGGGCCAGGAATTGTGGATTTCTCAAAGATAGCCACCCTTCAGGAGATGGTGGATCATATTTATGGACGTCTTTCTCTACTCACATCGAGTGACAGGCCACATATGTTTGTGAAGGAGTTGGGGTTGTATGTTGATTATCTTCGCAGGGAGGTAGACAATTCCCCCACAGGGCTTGCAGCTAATAGTGCTTCATTTCTTGAAGGAATGAGGGATAATTTGTTCAAGGGAATAGAGTATTATCAGGCGCTTTCAAATGATCTTATTGAAGAATCTAGAGAGTCTTTTTTATCGGGGCTGGAAAAAATGAAGGCAGCTTTAGAAGCTCTGGTTCCTGGAAAGATTAAGGTCTGATGGCGCCGTAAAAACTCTTCACCTGCTTCGTTGCTGCTTTTTTTTTTGTTTAATTACGAAGTACTCTGGTACGCCGAAATAAAACAAAAAATATGCGCTCCGCATCTGAAGTTTTTTACGAGTCCATCAAGGTATAATTCTTACTTATTTCTTTTGATCCACACCTTTTCCGTTCTGGAAACTGTTTCCTGTTGAGTTGGCCTTTTCTTGTATAGGGAAAGGCCCTGTAGGAAATAACGGAGGAATTGGTCGCCACATTCCTTGTAATGCTTATGTCCTTTTCTTCTGAAAAAAGAAGAAAGTTCCGATTTTGAAATTTCCATTCCTGAAAGCTTAAAAACCTCCAGCATATCCTTTTCTTGATAAATCAAAGCGATACGAATTTTTCGTAAAATATCGTTGTTGCTTAGACTGTGAGGTGCCGGGGCTGGTGGATTGTTCAAAGTGCCTCTGTAGAAGATTATCAGGCCGTCAAGAAATGTGTTCAGCAAAGCTTGGGAGCAGAGAATGAATTCTTTTTCATCCTCTTTTCTCAGCAAAGTATAAAGCTTGACGTCCTGCTGAACCTGACCTGTTGCCTTGAATATTTGCAGCATTTCTTTATCTTTTAAATCAAGACTGTAACGAATCTTTCGGAGTATGTCGTTTGTCAGCAATAGAGTGTGCTCAGGTAGAGGGAACTTACGGAAAATGGGTGACAGTCATCAGCCTTAGCTGATGATTGTCCGGTGATTTTTTGATCAGGATTTCTGGTTTTCTTTCCAGTCAGGACGCAGGTAAAGCTCGGTGAGCTGTTTTCTTGCAACATTTGCAGGAGCGTCGGTGAGAGGGCAGGTCGCACGTTGAGTTTTTGGAAAGGCGATAACGTCACGAATGGAGTCACTTCCTGTGATAATCATAAGCAACCGGTCAAGTCCGAAGGCCAATCCACCATGGGGCGGGGCACCAAGTTCAAGGGCGCGAAGAAGGAAACCGAACTTGTCATTTGCCTCTTCGTCACTGATATCAAGAGCTTTAAGTACTTTGGATTGAATGTCACGCTGGTGGATGCGGATGGAGCCACCACCAATTTCGGTGCCATTTAAAACCAGGTCGTAAGCCCTGCTGTAAACAGAACCCGGATCGCTTTCAAGCTTATCCAGATCTTCTTCTTTGGGGGCAGTGAAAGGATGATGCAGGGCCTGAAAACGTTTTCTGTTTTCATCATATTCCACAAGTGGGAAATCTGTCACCCATACAAAATTAAAGCTCTTTTTATCGAGCAAGCCAAGACGTCGGGCGATTTCAACTCGAAGTTCACCAAGTACAGGAAAGACAACGGATTCTTTGTCGGCACCAAACAAGAGTAAATCGCCCTCCTCTGCATCGAGGGCCTTGGTCATGGCGGCACGTTCTTCATCGCTGAAAAATTTGGCAATTGGTGACTGCCACTCCCCATCTGCTTTCATTTTCACCCAGGCAAGCCCTTTGGCACCAAATTGAGCAACATATTCGGTGAGTTTATCAAGTTCCTTACGGGAAAAAGTAGCGCATCCTTTGGCGTTAATGGCACGAACGGTGCCATCGCCATCTGCAATGGTGCGAAAAACTTTAAATGAACATGTTTTGGCGATCTCAGAGAGATCCACAAGCTCAAAACCAAAACGGGTATCCGGACGATCAGTACCGAAACGCTCCATGGCCTCATCGTAGCTGATTCTTTTAAATGGCGGGGCCACATCAAGAGCAAGGGTATCTTTAAAGAGCTTGGAAATCATCCCTTCAGTGAGCTCAATGATCTGCTCCTCATCCATAAAGGAGAGTTCCATGTCGATCTGGGTAAACTCTGGCTGACGATCGGCACGAAGATCTTCATCTCGAAAACATTTTACAATCTGATAATAGCGATCCATTCCGCCAATCATGAGGAGCTGTTTAAAGAGCTGGGGTGATTGGGGAAGGGCATAGAACTTTCCGGCATTAACCCGGCTTGGCACCAGGTAGTCTCTTGCACCTTCCGGGGTGGAACGGGTAAGCATGGGGGTTTCTACTTCCAGAAACGCATTGTCATTCAGATAATTACGAATGGATTGTACAGCCTTATGGCGCTGGTAGAGTTTTGCTGCCATCTCTGGGCGTCTGAGATCCATATATCGATACTGGAGCCGGATATTGTCTGATACCTCACTTTCTTCATCGAGTGGAAAGGGTGGTGTTTCAGAGGTGTTCAGGATTCGAAGCTCGTTAATAAAGACTTCAATTTCTCCAGTGTCCAGTTTGGTGTTAGCCATGCCGTCGAGCCGTGCTTCAACTTTTCCACGAATGGCAAGAACCCACTCACTACGTACCTGGTGTGCTTTCTTGTGAACTTCCGGATTTACTTCAGGGTTGAAGACGATTTGAGTGATTCCGTGCCGATCACGAAGATCGATAAAGATTACTCCCCCGTGGTCGCGTCTGCGTAGCACCCAGCCCATGAGGATTATTTCTTTACCGATGTCGGCAGCAGTCAGTTCGTTGCAGGAGTGTGTCCTACGCATATTACCCATTGATTCCATAGTTCATTTCGGGAAATATTCTGCAGCACCCCATCTTCGCCCGTTTGGGCTCTGGCGTATAGGACTACTATTACGCCAGAGCCCAAACGAACGAACCTGAGGTACTGCAAAAAATTTCCGTTCCGTGTGTTGTATTATATTAGAAAAAAATTATTGGCATCTTTCTAAAAGTGAAGAGGCCATTTCGTTGTTGTCAGAAAGTATTGCAATATCTTGTTGTTCTTGAGTTGCCATATTTTTTAGTACAGCCTGTCCCTGCTCAAGTTCGTTCTCGCCAAGGATGAGAACAAATTTGGCGCTGGCTTTGTTGGCCTGTTTCATTTGGCTTTTCAGGCTGCGTCCTTCATGATCCATGGCCGTCAGTAAACCTTTTTGGCGCAGTGCATGAACCAGCGGAAAAGCAAATTCAGATGCCGTATCCCCCAGACTTGCAACAAAGATATCCACTGTGGCACTATCTGTTTCCACATCTTCCTGTTGTTGCAGGAGCAGAATCAGACGTTCCATGCCGAGCGCAAATCCAATTCCGGGAACTTTGGGGCCACCGAGTTTCTCAACAAGGCCGTCATAACGTCCCCCTGCACCAACTGCCGCCTGGGAGCCAAGATCTTCGGTTATAAATTCAAAAGTAGTTCGGGTGTAATAATCAAGGCCCCGAACCATAAACTTGTTCAAGCTGTATTGCACATCAAGATCCTGTAATCCCTTTTGTACTTGAGTAAAATGTTCATCACAATCAGCACAAAGATGTTCCAGAATGGATGGGGCCTCTTCAACCTCTTCCCTGCACCGGGGGTTTTTACAGTCGAGCACTCGCAGCGGATTGGTTTTACTGCGTCGCTTGCAGTTGTCGCAGAGTTTGTCCATGCGTTCTTCAATGAAATGCAGTAGTTTTTCCCGAAACCCGGGGCGACAAGCTGGGCAGCCAAGGGAGTTCATCTCAAGGCTGACTGTAATGCCGAGTTCTTGAAGAAGCATGGCTCCCATGGCCATAATTTCGGAATCAACCCGAGGTGTGGCTGTCCCGAGTACTTCCGCATCCATCTGGTGAAATTGACGCAGGCGTCCTTTTTGCGGACGTTCATGGCGAAACATCGGACCAATAGTAAATAAGCGTTGAACCGGTTTCTGCACATGCAGTCCATGCTGGATATACGCACGAATAAGAGACGCAGTGGCCTCAGGTCGCATGGTGATCTGTTTATCGATAAAGGTATACATCTCCTTTTCAACGATATCAGTTGCCTCACCAATGGATCGGGCAAATAAATCCGTCTTTTCCAGTATGGGCATTCGAATTTCGGAAAAGTTGAAACGTGAGAAAATATCACGGGCAGTATTTTCTACTTTCTGCCATAATTCGACTTCCCCGGGAACGATGTCTTTAAAGCCGTTCAGGGCCTTTATTTTCACTGCAATTCCTCCAGAAATAATCTTTGTCCAAAAGGAATAAAATAAAACGCAATTACGGTAAAATGTCAAGCATATGAGAGGCAGTATGCGAAAAACACTGTTTTAGTGTGGATTTTCTCCTGTTTGGATGTAAAAATGATGTTTAATGGATTCTGATAACTCTCCCGTATCGTGCCATGTTCCTTGACAAACAGCGGGAAGCAAGTCATTATCATCAGTTCAATTCTAGAGCTGTATCATAAATACTATAAAATATGAATTTCCCCTGCTTATGAGCTTTTGCAACGAACCTCGAATCATTCCTCCTGATGATCATCCCATACGCCATCACATGATAGACAAGGATGCCATGAAGGTTCTTCGAGTTCTGCGTGATAATGGTTATGCCGGATATCTGGTAGGTGGCGGGGTGCGTGATTTATATCTTGGTAAGTCTCCGAAAGATTTTGATATTTCAACAGATGCCCGACCTGGTCAGGTTCGGAAATTATTCCGCAACAGTCGAACCATAGGGCGGCGCTTTCGTCTGGTCCAGGTCTTTTTTCATGGGAAGGAAATTGAAGTGTCCACCCTCCGTTCACTGAGCGAATTTGATATTGATGGCCCTGATGCGGTGCTTGCTCCAAATAATACCTACGGAAGTCTTGGAGAGGATGCTCAGCGCCGTGATCTCACCGTCAATGGGCTGTTTTACGAAATTGAAAACAATACCATAATTGATTATGTGGGTGGGATTGAAGACCTGGATAAATCCATTGTTCAGTTTGTGGGAGAACCCGAGCGGCGTATTACAAGGGACCCCGTTCGAATGCTCAGGGCAATAAGGCATGCCGGTCGGCTTGGATTTCGTATTTCTCAAGAAAGCTGGCAGGCCATATGTACCAACCATGAAAAACTCACCCTTTGTCCAACATCGCGCATTCGTGATGAATTCTTTAAGGATCTGCATAGTGGTGCTTTGAATAAATGGCTGCAACTCGCCTTGGATACAGAACTGTTTTTTGATATTTTCGGATTGTATAAAAAAGCACTTGCCAAGAAGGAAGATTTTCAGGAAAAACCATATCGTGAACAACTGCTATCGATTGCTCAGGTGATTGATCGTAGCTCAATGCTTGCAAAGAAATCTGGCAAACGTGGGCTGGATAATGATTTCCTGTTGGCCCTGATTATGGTCCCCTGGGCTAATTCAAAATTTGATTTGGTGAATCAAAGATTAAAAGGTGCAGCAGCATTCAAATTTTCCAAAATTCTGCGTGAGGAGCTTGATAAAGGTTTGGGGGTGCAGCTGAATCTTCGCCGTTCCATCCGGCAGGACATGGTGATGCTTCTTTCGAATTTACCTCAATTTTTGCAGCACAAAGAAAACAACTCCTGGCCAAAGTGGTTAAAAAGAAAGAGTTACTATAAATCCTGTTCATTGTTCTGTGAGTTGTATTTAGAATCTCTCACCGGTGATCAGGCTGAAATAGACCTGCCCTCTGCAGCAAAACGGGGGCATCGTGGTTCTGAGAAGTTTTCACAGGCTCGTTCCAAGGGGCGTGGAAAACGACGAAAAGGCTACAATCCTTCATATTCATCACATAAGAAAGGTGTTTTTGGTTTAAAGAAATAATCCTCCCCGCATTTCTATCCTCTCGCTGCACTATCAAGATTGAACCTAATCGTTCTCTGGTTTTATCCTGGCAATCCTGGATTTCCATCTGGAAATATGGGAATATAGGCATTTAGAGAGTCTTCTATATAACTTTTATTGATGGATTCGCATAAAACTACTGGCTTTACAAAATCCTTATAATCTGACTATAAATGACATTATTCGTATCGTTTTGGTTAGGTACCACCAAGTGGCGCATTGTCATATGTCGGTGAGCCGGAGAGGCCCCTTTCCGGTTCAGGTACATCAGTGAGAGTTCTGGTGTCTTATTAACCGGGGGTAATCAAAGGAGAGAAGAATGAAAGACCAGGCGGCAAGCGTGGAAGTGAGTTCCGGCCTCAGCAGGCGTGGGTTTCTTAAAGGCTGCACTGTTGTTGCAACGGCTCTTGGCCTCTCGGAGGCCATGGTTCCCAAATTACTGGAGGCAGCCGAATCGGCAAAACGACCGACTGTTATCTGGCTTCATTTTCAAGAGTGTACCGGCTGTACTGAGAGTCTTCTTCGAGGGTCTCATCCAGATCTTGGTCGTTTAATACTTGACGTTATTTCACTTGACTATCACGAAACCGTTATGGCTCCCTCGGGGCATCAGGCAGAAAAAAGTCTTCACGACTCCGTTGCAAAGAACGAGGGTAAATTTGTTTTGGTGGTGGAAGGTGCAATCCCCACAGCTGATAACGGTATATATTGTAAAATTGCAGGGCAGACAGCCATGGATATTCTGGCTGAGATTGGCCCTAAAGCAGCAGCTATTATTGCACTTGGTACCTGTGCCTCCTTTGGTGGTATTCAGGCTGCTGCCCCAAATCCCACGGGGGCAAAAGGTGTGCAGGAGCTTCTGCCAAATGCCTCCATTGTCAATATTCCCGGCTGTCCCCCAAATCCTGTGACTTTTCTTGGCACGATCCTTCACTATTTAACTTTTAAACGTCTTCCCAATCTGGATAATCTTGGACGTCCTCTTTTTGCCTATGGCCGCAGGATTCATGACCATTGTGAACGCCGGGCCCATTTCGATGAAGGTCGTTTTGTGGAACAGTTTGGCGATTTTGGTCATAGAAACGGCTATTGTCTCTATAAGGTTGGTTGTAAAGGCCCTGAAACCTTTTCAAATTGTCCTGCAGCCCGTTTTAATGATGTGGATGTCTGGCCTGTATCTGTCGGGCATGGTTGTGTTGGTTGTACGGAACCAAATTTCTGGGATACCATGACTCCTTTCTATGAACGATTACCGGAGGTTTCTATTCCGGGAACCGGGATAATTGCTGATGCTGACAGTGTTGGCAGGAAAGTCCTTGGTGTGGCCGCTGCGGGTGCTGCGATCCATGCAGTGGTGGGTATTGGAAAATCAATAGTGAAGGGAAAAGATAAGGATAAGACGTAAAATAAAGTACATAACTAACCAATACTTGATGGCGTCGTAAAAACTCTCCATCTGCTTCGTTGTTGCATTTTTTGTTTAATTTCAACGTTCCTTAGTACGCAGAAATTAAACAAAAATGTGCGCCTCGCATATGAAGCTTTTTACGACGCCATCAAGTATTGGTTAGTTATGTACTTTATTTTACGTCTTATCCTTATCTTTTCCCTTCACTATTGATT
>CAMZLK010000013.1 GCA_947311475.1 uncultured Desulfocapsa sp. | reverse complement strand
GTTTGCCCTGTAAAGGCTAAACCCTTCGGGTACTCCGCAACGCTACGTAGCCTTGACAGGGCAAACAACTTTTGCTGAACCGGCAAGTGCCGAGGGCGAAAGGACGCCTCTTTTTTACCTCCGGCTCAAGGACTATTAAAGCATTGGAATCTTTGTTTCTTGCCTTTTTCAAAGTGAGTATCAGTTAGCATGATAGATATTTGCGAAATATATCGCCCTATATCACCATGCTACTGGGGGTCGTGAACTATGCTTACCCACAGATTTGTCGGAACAGGCAAGAAACTGTTCATTATTTTAAAAATGTGAGATTCTCTCCGAGAATATGTGAGAGTAAACAATATCAAACCGTTATGAATAGCAACAAGTAGCGAACTAAGAGAGACCATCGAGGCACTTACTTGCAGTTTATCTGCGTTAGCCAGTATTTGCTGTGTTCCAATGCTGTTCATTCGAGCAGCATTGGAACTCCTCCTTCCAAAAAAATATCATCTTCACCTTTTGACGTCTATTTCCATGCATGGTATGTTTTGTCATGATAACAAAACTTTCCAACTATACACTCGACGATATCCTTCCACATCGCGGGTATATGCTCCTGATTGATGAAATATTAGAGGTAGATGCCGCCCATGCTGTAACCTCATCTACGATTACGAAATCCTATCCTTTAACAGGTATCAACGGCGCACAGGCTCTTATCATGGTGGAGTTTGCTGCTCAGACAGCAGGGGTTTGCAATGGCCTGAATCGAATTAAAGAAAAAGGAGTGGACTCCAGTAAAATGGGCTGGTTGGTTGGAATTAAACGGGCGCAGTTGCTTGTGGATCGTATTCCCATGGGGGCTACAGTGTTAACCCGTTCTGAAAATATTCATAATTATGATAATCTGCGGGAGGTAGCCGCTGTTCTCCATATGGATGAAACGTTAATTGGAGAGATAACTCTGCAATTGTATCAGCTATAAAGAAAAACAAAGATATGAAAGAAGACACAATGAAACATGTAGCCATTGTAACCGGGGCAGCCAAAGGAATTGGCAGGGCCATTGCTGTGGAATTGGCTGAAAAGGGGTATTACATAATCATTAATTATTTATCAGATAAAGCGGGTGCAGAGCAGACTCTCAGGTTGGTTGAGGCTGTCGGCAGTATCGGTGAAATAGCAGGTTTTGATGTCCGGGATGGTGGGAAGACAGAAGAAGTTGTAGCTGATATTGCAGAAAGACTCGGCAGAATTGATGTGCTGGTCAATAATGCGGGTATCATTAAAGATGGATTGTTTATGATGATGGAGCCGGAAAACTGGCAGGCAGTTGTGGATACCAGTCTCAACGGTTTTTATAATATGACACGGCCTGTTATTGAAAAAATGGTACGCGCCAGAAGCGGTTCCGTGGTTTCTCTTTCCTCTGCTTCCTCCCTTCTGCCCAATCGTGGACAGGCAAATTATTCCGCAGCCAAAGCAGGGATCAATGCAGCGAGTCGGGTTGTGGCATCGGAAGTAGCACGGCTTGGTATTCGGGTGAATGTTGTGGCACCGGGGCTAATCGAAACAGATATGATTGCAGATGCCCCCAAAAATCATATAAAGTCGCTTATTCCCATGGCAAGAATCGGAACGCCAGAAGAAGTAGCAAAGGTTGTGGCATTTCTTTGTTCCGAGGATGCCTCATATGTGACTGGACAAATCCTTTCGGTAAATGGCGGAATGTGTTGATGAAATGTTTGATTGCCACACTCTTCTTAATTGTATCTGTAGTAACAACACAGGCGCAGGGGGTAAATGAAGAATCTTCTGTGCGTGTTCGGTCGGTGCAGGCAGACTTCACCCAGGAAAAACAATTGCCCATCCTTGCCCGTCCCATTATTTCCAAGGGGCAGTTTCTTTTTCAGGCACCCGATTCTTTGCGTTGGGAATATTTTTCTCCGATTCATACGGTTCTGCTCATGCATGGTGGACATACCCGTAAGTTCATTATGCATGACGGGAAATTTAAAGAAGAGCATGGTTTGGGAGTAGATTCCATGCAGATTGTGCTCCAGGAAATCACAGGTTGGCTTGATGGAGAAATCACTGATACGACAACTTTCCAGGTGAAGAGCAAAGAAGGTGACACGATTATACTTATTCCTGCAAATGAGGCACTGAGCAAAATAATCAGCCGTATTGAACTTAAACTGCTTGGTACTTCAGGACTTATGAATTCGGTAACTCTCTATGAAGGTCCGGATTCCTTTACCAGAATGGTTTTTTCAGGTGGGCTGTTGAATAAAAAAATCCCGGTAGTGCGGTTTGTGGAACCATGAGGTGTCTCTATCTGCTTGTTCTGGTGTTTTTATTTCAGGCCTGCTCAACCGCGCAGTTTCCACCAGCAGGAGATTTGACAGGTCATTCATATGATCCCGAACTTGCACAGAAATGTGAGCAATATTATATTCGCGGGAGTTGGCAATTTGTACATTCCATTACTTTTAAGATGGCAAATGGGCATGGAGCCACAGTGATTGGGGTGACTGTCCTTGGGAAAAAGAGTATAAAAACCGCTCTCATGGGAGTTGAAGGATTTGTTCTGTTTGAGGCAGAACTCGATGCAGAAAAAAACTTTACTGTAATAAGAGCATTACCGCCCTTTGATAATAGTGATTTCGCCTCTGGCTTGATGCGCGATGTGAAGGCTATTTTTGTGTCAGTATCAGAAGAAAAGCCTGTAACTGCACAACTGGATGATGGTGTAATTCTCTGTAGATCTTTGAATGCAGAGCAGATGAGTGATTTCATCCTTCAATTGGATGGAAGCAGTCGGATACATATCTATGATGCTGATGGAAATAGAATTAAAACGATCATGGCAGATGGCCATACGCTTATCGATGGAGTGAGAATTCCGAAACAGATTCAATTGGGTACTTATGGATTACAGGCGTATACTTTGAAACTTGAACTGATAAGTGCCCAGAGAATAAACTAACGCAGATAAACTGCAAGTAAGTGCCTCGAAGGTCTCTCTTTGTTCGCTATCTGTTGCTTATGCTGATAATTTGAGTTTGGAACAATTCGATTTTCTTGTTTTTTTATTACAGCTTTTCCAGAGTAAGGTACTAAAAATAAATATAAATATAAATATAAAATGAAATTCAAACTGATTTACCCCAAATGGGCCAAATTATCCAGACAGACAGAGTTCCATCTTCCTCCACATGGGCCTGTTGTTTTTGCAGCAGCTTTGCCTGATTATGTTGATATTGATTTTGTTGATGAAAATCTGGAAGAGATCGACTTTGAGGAACACGTTGATATGGTTGGTATTTCCATGATGCTAACGGTACAGGTTAAGCGTGGCTGGGAAATTGCTGATAAATATCGGGCAAAAGGGGTAAAAGTTATTTTTGGCGGTATTTCAACCATGCTCCATGCAGAAGAAACCATGGAACATGCCGATTCTGTATTTTTGGGCGAAGCTGAAAGTCGAATGGAACAGGTAATGGAAGATTTTAGAAATGATACTTTGAAACCTGTATATGACTATATGGATAACAGGCCCGATATTGCGCTTGTTGGGCCGGCGCGCCGGGATTTGCTAAACAAAAAACTTTACAACTATAAAGGCGTGCAGATGGTTGATCTGGTGCATGCTTCCAGGGGTTGCCGCTTTAATTGCTACCCCTGTGCTGTCTCGTATCTGGGCGGCAGAGATTTCAGGCCGCGTCCCATTGATCAGGCTGTGGCTGAGATGGCGGGGATTGATAATAATCGCATGTTTGTTGTGGACAATTCGCTGGCCCAGAACAGCCAGTGGGAGAAGGATCTGTTTCGCGAAATGATACCTCTCAAAAAGAAATGGTGTTCCCATCCAATTGAGGATAAACCGGAAATTCTTGATTTGGCGGCTCAGGCAGGGGCCTGGTATGTGTATCAGGCTGTTTTTGACACCTCCGATTATATTCGTGAGCGTATTAAACGATACCATGACCACGGCATTGGGGTTGAAGGAACCATTTTGCTGGGGCTTGATAGTCACACAGAAGATTCCATTAAGGAACTGATTGATTTTCTTCTTGATATTGAACTTGACCTGGCTGAATTTACCGTGCTTACACCCTTTCCGCATACCAGAGCCTATAATGATCTGGAGAAGGAGGGACGCATATTGTCAAAGGACTGGAACGATTTTTCAGCTGACAAGGTGGTGTATCAGCCCAAACAGATGAGTCCCGAAAAATTACAGGAATTACTCGATCTTGCCTGGAACAGCTTTTACAAAGATGAGCCTCAGGAAATGAAGATGTTCAAGTTATTTAAACAGGTTGTGAGTAAGGAAATGGAGGATGGAACCTTTGCATCCCGTAACCGGGATCTGGCAAAGCAGGCTTTTGGTCGGGATCTGCCCTGATATGACTGTTTGGGATAATTCAGAGGAGCTTCACGCAGCCTTGGCGCTCTTGTTGCGGGGGCCAGTAAATCCGGAACAGGATTTTGTATGCCATGGTGCCAGGCTTACTGATGTCTATGATATGGCCTCCTGTTTTTATACAGCTTTTATGAAAATGGAAGAACAAACGCTTCCTGTTGCTCTTGTTGCAGAAGACAGGGCAGTAATTGCAGCTGCTTTACTTGCAGCACTGGCCAGTGGAACAGTGCTGGCATTGCCCCATAGTTTTTCAAAAACGGCTCTGCAGCAGATGCGGGAAGCCACCGGCTTTAGTTCTGCGATTGTAGATCATGATTTTCAAAAACAAAATCCTGGTTTACCGGAACATACACAGTGTATTTCCTTTGACTCAAGTCTTGAAAGAAGTGTGCTTCCTGTTGAATTTATGACAGTCGAACAGGAACTGTTGACATTATTTACCGGTGGTTCCACCGGAATGCCCAGGATATGGTCAAAGAGCGTGAGGAATATTTTCGGCGAAGCACTTTATATGGCTGATCGGTATGAGATTAATGATACCGATATCATTGTGGCAACAGTCTCTCCCCATCATATTTATGGATTATTGTTTTCTGTGCTTATTCCGCTTGTTTGTTCTGCTCGTGTGCTTGGTGAGACGCCCTCTTTTCCTGCGGAGATTGTTCATCTTGTAGGGCGTGAATCGGCTTCAATCCTGGTGAGTGTACCGGCTCATTATCGTGTAATGAAAGGTCGGATACTTGGGGCTTCTGTAAAGCAGGCTTTTTCCTCTGCCGGGATGCTTGCAGAGGAAGATAGTCTCGACTTTAGCCGCTGCAACAACGTTGGGGTTGTTGAAGTGTATGGCTCCACTGAAACTGGCGGAATTGCCACCCGCAATAGAGCAGCAGATCAGAAGAACTTCCATCCTTTAAATCCGGTTGATTGGCAGATAAAGGCTGGGCGGCTTTATGTACGCTCTCCTTTTCTTTCCCCTGACCTGGCAACGAACCTGGAAGGTTTTTTTCTTTCAGGAGATCGTGTGCAAAATACGACTGATGGTGGTTTCTCCCTGCACGGTCGTGCAGATGCCATTTGTAAAGTGGGTGGAGTAAGGGTGGATCTGGATGAAATCCGGGATCTGTTGCAGCGGCAGCCCAATGTGAAAGAATGTGTAGTTGTGCCTTTGCCTGATAAAGGTGGGCGCGGAAATCGTATAGCAGCACTGCTTCGGGGGAAGGCTGTGGATATCTGTGCATTACAAAAATATTTATCACAATTTTTAGAATCTGCTGCCCAGCCAAAACGTATTAAAGTCGTTTCCACGATACCAGTCACTGCAAATGGGAAATACGATCGGGAGGCAATTACTGCTCTTCTCTTGGCACCTTGACTCCTGTAGTATTGTATCGCGTATTCAGGTTATCTGCCATCCGGATCAGGGACACAGAATTTTGTAATTTTCCAAAAACAATGCCATTGCTATGTTGTGGTAATTTCATTTGATTTTTCTTTCTCCCAAAGCATATACTGAAAGAAACGTTTTTCCGTGCCTCGAATATGAAGGTTTTCGAAGTCTACGCTACCTGTTTTTTATTGCAGGAATTATGGAGTAAGGCACTAATAATGCTAACGGATAGTCCATGAACGGCAGCAAAAAAAGAAGCACTAACAGGAAAACAAC
>CAMZLK010000012.1 GCA_947311475.1 uncultured Desulfocapsa sp. | reverse complement strand
TCTACTGTCCATTGAGAAAACACCCAAAAAGTAATTTCGATTTAGTGCCTTACTCTTGAAAAGCTGTAATAAAAAAAAGAACATCAAAAGTGTTTCAAACTCAAGTTATTAGCATAAGCAACAAGGCACTTACTTGCAGTTTATCTGCGTTAGAACACTGGATTATAATCAAAGAAATGGTTGGTTATCATATTTCGATAGGTACGGGTTTCACTTCTTGCAACAAAAGAATTTGTCACAGCTCCGGTTGCTGTGAATCTAACCCCCTCCAGAAATTCACCATCTGTGACCCCGGTGGCAGCAAACGATATTTTGCGGGAATTAATTAAATTTTCCACCCGAAATACTTTCTCGAAATCATCTATACCGTGTGCTTTTGCAGCATCCCGATCATCATCATTGTCATAAGAGATTTTTCCTTCAAGATAACCGCCCAGACACCGAATAGCTGCTGCCACAACCGTCCCTTCCGGGGCAAAGCCATAGCCCATATAAATATCAGCTTTTTGACCGTTAATTGCAGCAAGACATCCTGAAATCTCGCCTTCTTCAATAAGCTTAATACGTGCCCCACAACTTCGTACTTCCTTTATGAGATTTTTATGCCGTTTTCGGTTCAGAATACAAACTGTAACATTTTCGGTATATTTCCTTAAAACCCTGGCAACCCGTTTCACATTAGCGGCTGGTGACTGATTGATATCAATGACGTCCCCCACATCCGATCCCACAACAATCTTATACATATGAAGATTGGGAATGGGCTGAATTGTACCCTTTTCTGAAATAATCGTATACGAAGTTGCATTATTTCGGCCATCTGCGGCAGCATGGTGAGCTTCAAGTGCCACAACCATAAGATCCATATCTGGCCCGCCTTCTCCAAGGGTTTGGGGAAGTTTGAAAATTTTATTGCGACTGGCAAACCTGTCATTTATTACAAAACCGTTGATCCTCAATCTATTTAGCGTTTTATTAATTGCCCTTCTCGTTTCATTGAGGATTTCATCATGATTACCAAGCCCCTGGATTCTTGCAGCAGTAAGGGCCGCGATCTCAGTGGCCCTGACAATTTCCATTCCATAGTTAATATTCATGGCTTAGTTATCTTCCTGTGTTAATTCCCGAATACGACTTAACAGGGCGTTACTTTGACGTTTCAACAAAATACCCTTTGCAGTATCTTTTATTTTCATCGGCTGTCTAAACTCGTCAATAAGCTCAATATCAAGTGGCGCAGATTCCAGATTCCTAGCTGCTTTATGCATCTCTTCAGGTGTTGGGAGAATGATTCCAAAGAGTTGATAAGGTGTATGCACTAAGGCATGCCCTCTGTTATAATAGGCTGCAGCAAAACCACCATCAACATTGATGGCAACACCATCAGTAGAAGCCATACGCATTCCTTTGGAATAATCCACCGGAGTGTGTCCAAACACCACTCGCTGAATGCCGAACTCATCTTTTAATCTCTGTTTAAAGGCATCTGTTTTTAAGTTTTTCTTCCAGTATAGAGAGCGTTCCCCGTGACTCTTTTTATCCAACAAAAAATATCTTTCAAATGTTTTCATTGCATGTTTACCAAAAAATGGTGATTTAGGGCCACACCAGAGATAGAAAAACAGGGCCTGATCTTTTGCCTCCTGTTCTTCACCGGCAAGGTATCTCTTCCCCACCCGTTCGATGGTATCCTGTATAAAATCGAGCAACCCTCTTCCACTTCTTCCAAGAAATTCCTCAAACTCACCTTCGCTGGTCGATGGCACCAGCGCATGAATATTCAAGCTATTGTTATGGATATGATATGTTTTGCCTTTTTTAAAAAAATAGCCAAGCAACCTTTTTATTGTTTTATTACTGATAAATTGTTTGGTTAGATCGTCAATGACCTCCTGTTCCTCTTTAGTCAGTTTGGAAGGATTTTCAAAATCAATGGTTGGGAAATGGGTATCATTAAGACCGTCTGTATTTCCTGTTTTTAACATTTCAGCAAGACGATCCAGCCACAATCGTGATTCCATTTCGTATTCCGGGAATCTCCCAATGGTCTGTTCTTCCAGTTTAAATTGAATAACGGTGAGAGCCTTCTCCATGCTCCTGCCCTTTCCCGTTTTTGCCTTGAATCTTCCGGATATCTTTTCAACCGGGTATGTTTTTTCCGCAAAAGCAGCGAGTTTTGAACTGTCAAAATGGAGACGTGCCATCAACTCAAAATGATCATAACGACTGGTGATACGCATGGCCTCAGCAACCAGTGATTGATGCCCTGAGACTGCTCCCATCCACAAGATATCATGATTTCCAAAGACATAATCGACCATATCCCTATATGCAGGAGAGGAAAGGATACGTATGATTTTATCAGGTTGCGGGCCACGATCAAAAATATCACCAAGCACAAGAATACGATCCAGAAGAATCTGCTTAATGGAATGAGCCAGATGGCTTATTAATCTGTGTGAGAGTATCGGCTCTTCAAAAACCTGATCCGGTACTGGTAAACCAGAGATCAGGCGCTTTATGGTGTTGCGAAATTCGGGAGCAAAAATATCACCTGTTCTGTGCCTTAGATTGGACAGGCGATATTTTAGAATTTGCACTAAACAGAAGATAACATCCTGAGTATCCATCAAAATATTTTCTTCTTCAAAGTATTCTTTTTTTCTTATAATTGTTGTCAGATATTGGATTTTATCGACACTGAAGGTATTGGGTAAAGCCTCCCGACAAGTTTGATACAGCATCCCGAAACGGCCACGAAGGATTGACATAAAACGATCCCCCTCTCCATGCAGATCACTGATCCAGAGGGTCACCGGTATGTTGGAGTTAAGCTCATTTTCCAAATGCAGCAACTGCTGAGCAAGCTTATCGAGCTCATTGGTTTGCAGACGAAAACTGTCTTCCTTCATACTGTGCTCTCCTTCTTGGACTCTCATACAGAAAAGATATTATTGAACAGCTTTAATATGCCCGTAGGCATCAGCCGGTATTATCTCAAAACTTTTTGCATCAGGAGGTTGCCAAAACAATTCCAGGCGGGCTGACCCTTTCCGCTGATAATACTTAACCGAGATCGGATACCATCTCGGGGCTGTAACTGTTACTTCACCAGTTTCAGAAATTCTGTCAGAGTGAACCGGACGATCAAAAACCACCCTTTCCTTATTGACAGTCACTTGAATTCCATCATTGGACATCGCCTTAAAGCTA
>CAMZLK010000011.1 GCA_947311475.1 uncultured Desulfocapsa sp. | reverse complement strand
CTTCATATGCGAGGCGCACATTTTTTATTTAATTTCAGCGTACTAAGGTACGTTGAAATTAAATAAAAAATGTAGCAACGAAGCAGATGAAGAGTTTTTACGACGCCATCAGCCATGATAAACATACATTTTTAACAGGAGAATACTGATGACAGAAAACAAAAGAAACGTCGAGGATATGAGTATATGGGAAGATGCCCAACAGATGCTGCGTAAAGCCCAACGCGATGGCGTTGAGACAGTATGGGATAGACTCGAACAGCAAACGCCCCACTGTCCTAAAGGAGAATCGGGCCTCTGTTGTAGAATTTGTACCATGGGACCTTGCCGAATCAGCAAAAAATCACCCCTTGGTGTATGCGGTGCCGGTGCAGATGTAATTGTTGCCAGAAATTTCGGTCGCTTTCTCGCAGGTGGCGCAGCCGGCCATTCGGATCATGGACGTGACTGCATTGAAGCCTTTCACGCTGTCGCTTACGGAAAGACGGAAGATTACCAGATTAAAGACGAAAAAAAGATGCTCAGGATAGCGGATGAACTTGGCGTTGCCACAGAAGGGCGGGATGTAATGGATGTCGCCAAAGATCTCGCTGATGAATTTTTTGAGAGTTTTGGCAGTAGGCGTGAAGAGGTCGCTTTTATAGGTCGAGTACCTGAAAAACAGCGTGAAAGCTGGAAAAAGTTAGGGATTATGCCACGAGGCGTTGATCGGGAAATTACCGAAATGATGCATCGCACCCATATGGGCTGTGATAATGACGCTGCCAATACAATGCTCCATAGTGCCAGAATGTGCCTTGGTGACGGATGGGCCGGATCAATGATTGCCACTGAAGTCTCAGACATCCTGTTCGGTACTCCCTCCCCTCGCAAGGCAAAGGTAAACCTTGGGGTGTTAAAAAAAGATCAGGTAAACATCCTGGTTCACGGACATAATCCTATTGTTTCTGAGAAGATACTCGAAGCTGTCAATGAGCAGGAATTCATTGATCTGGCAAAAGAAAAAGGTGCTAAAGGAATTAATCTGGCAGGACTTTGTTGTACCGGTAATGAACTGATGATGCGTAAGGGAATCCCCATGGCCGGTAACCACCTTATGACAGAACTTGCCATTGTAACCGGTGCAGTCGAACTGATTGTGGTCGATTACCAATGTATTATGCCAAGCCTTGTTCAGGTTGGCAACTGCTATCACACTAAAATGATCACAACAGCCGACAAAGCCAGATTCACAGGAGCTGATCATGTAAAGTTTGAGCTGCACAACGGTATGGAACAGGCACGAAAAGTTGTACGAATGGCAATCGAACGCTACAGCATGCGAAATCACGACAGAGTAGAAATTCCTGCTGAACCAGTGGATATCATGACCGGGTTTTCCAATGAAGCACTGCTTGATGCCCTTGGCGGATCAATAACTCCATTGGTTGATGCAATTAAGGCAGGTAAGGTTCGGGGTGCTGTGGGAATTGTGGGTTGTAATAATCCAAAATACAAACACGACTACTGTAATGTGAATCTCACGCGGGAACTCATCAAAAAGGATATCCTGGTAATAGTTACAGGATGTGTCACAACAGCGGCCGGTAAAGCCGGATTGCTCCTTCCCGAGTCCATAGAACAGGCCGGGCCCGGGTTGCAGGAGGTATGCGGTTCCTTAGGTATTCCACCAGTTCTTCACATGGGAAGTTGTGTTGATAATGCCAGAATTCTTCAGCTCGCAGCACTGCTTGCCAACGAAATTGGTGTATCCATCTCCGACCTGCCGCTGGCTGCTTCATCACCGGAATGGTACTCTGAGAAGGCAGCAACCATAGGCACCTATGCCGTTGCATCCGGCATATACACTCATCTGGGTCATCCACCAAATATCACAGGCTCTCCACTTGTTACAAATCTCGCCCTGGAAGGACTCGATGATCTTGTTGGAGCCTGTTTTGGTATCGAACCCGACCCATTTAAAGCTGCAGAGCTCATCGATAAACGAATAACAATGAAACGAAAAGGCTTGGGACTTGAGTAAGTAATCAGCAAGCGGTCCCTTCCTTAAGTTCCCCTGAGGTTGTGGGCGCTCAATTTTTTAGTTATAATAAAAATAACTTAAATTATTTGGGTGTCCACAAATACCACAGCACCATCCGAAAACTACTGTGGCTGCGACCTTACCGGGAAACATATTATGAAAAATATTCTGGTTTTATTTCTATTCTCGGGCATGCTGAGCCTTACTTCAACTGTCCATGCTGAAAAAGCAGTCTTTGCCGGAGGCTGTTTCTGGTGCATGGAGTCTGATTTTGAACAGTTAGAAGGAGTCACTGATGTGGTTTCCGGCTTTACAGGCGGAACCCTAAGTAACCCAACCTACCGCGGTAATCACAGGGGACATGTTGAAGCTGTTGAAGTCACATACAACCCCGAAACAGTGAGCTATAAATCTCTGCTTGATTATTTCTGGGTGAACATCGATCCCTTTGATGCAAGGGGACAATTTTGCGATAAAGGCCCAAGTTACTTAAGTGCCATTTTTGTTGCCGACAAAGCAGAAAGAAAACTTGCTGAAGAATCTAAAAAAAGTGTTATTGAACAATTTCCCGGTAAAAAAGTTGTAACACCGATACGGGATGCAACTCGCTTCTACCCCATCAAGGGCAAAGAAAGTTACCATCAGGATTAT
>CAMZLK010000010.1 GCA_947311475.1 uncultured Desulfocapsa sp. | reverse complement strand
TTCTGATGCCGGGACGATGTAGACTGTTTGTGAGCCGAAGAAGTTTGCAGAAATTGTCAAGAAGGCTGTTATTCAGTATGACCAAGATCAGGATAGGAAGGGAGTTAGAGTTAGGGTGGATATATCTGGTAAGAGCAAAGTTGTGCATAGCCAAGAGATTCTGGTGGTGAAGTCAAAAAATATAGAAGTGAAGGAAAACTTCAGAATCTTGAAAATATCATGGGGGAGGCCATCGGTGCTCCTGCTCATATCGGTCTTGGACATACCCGTTGGGCAACCCATGGTGCCCCCACAACCGAAAATGCACATCCCCACAGTGATTGTACTGGTGAGATCGTTGTGGTTCATAATGGAATCATCGAAAACTATCATTCTTTGCGCATTGAACTCATTGAAAAGGGGCATAAATTTGCCTCCGAGACCGATACTGAGGTTTTGGCTCATCTCATTGAAGAATATCTCGATGGGGATATACAAGCGGCCGTAACAAAAGCACTGACAAGGGTTGAAGGTTCATATGCCCTTGGTGTTCTCTGGTCAGGGATGCCTGACACCCTGATCGCAGCCAGAAATCACAGTCCTCTGGTAATTGGCTTTGACGATGAGGAAGGAGGATTTATGGCGTCTGATGTCCCGCCTCTTCTTCCCTACACCAATCAAATTGTTTTCCTTGATGATCAGGAACTTGTTGTTCTTAAATCTGAAAGCCACACAATTTACTCTCTGGTCACTGGTGAAGTGGTGGAGAAAGAGGTGCAGGCAATCTCCTGGAATGCCGGTATGGCGGAAAAGGGTGGCTATAAGCATTTTATGCTGAAGGAAATCTATGAGCAGCCCCAGGCTATTATCGATACCGTGAGTGGCCGTATCAATCCTGAAAATGGAAGTGTTACCTTACCTGAAATGAATATGAGCGATGAGGATCTTGCCGGTATTGAACGTATTTTCCTGGTGGCTTGTGGCACATCCTGGCATGCAGCTCTTGTGGCTAAATACTGGATTGAACGCTGGGCAGGAATTCCTGTTGAAGTGGACATTGCTTCAGAATTCAGGTATCGAAAACTTTTGATCGATGAAAAAGTACTCACTGTTGCCATCTCCCAATCCGGTGAAACAGCAGATACCTTAGCAGGGATTCGGCTGGCCAAAGAACTTGGCTCCAAAATTGTCATTATCTGTAATGTTGTTGGTTCCACCATGACTCGTGAAGCTCATGGTACTGTTTATACCCATGCCGGTCCCGAAATTGGTGTGGCTTCCACCAAGGCCTTTACTTCTCAGCTTGCAGCGCTGTTTATGTTCACACTCTTTCTATCTGAAAAAAGAGGAACCATGGAACCTGCGAAAAGGTTGGAACTTGGTAAAGAGTTGATAAATCTTGCAACTGTGATTGGAAAGATTTTACCTGTTTTACAGGACGAAATCAGAGAATTAATTGAGAATTATTATGACAGTCGCGACTTTCTTTTTGTTGGTCGCGGTCTTAATTTTCCAATAGCACTTGAGGGTGCGTTGAAGCTCAAGGAAATTTCTTATATTCATGCTGAAGGCTATGCATCCGGTGAACTTAAACATGGGCCGATTGCACTTATTGACAAGGATATGCCAGTGTTAGGTCTAACACCAAAAGATGCGGTGTATCAAAAATCCATTTCAAATGTTGAAGAGATAAAAGCACGTCAGGGACGTTTGATTTTGATAGGTACAGAAGGTGATAAACATTTAAAAAGTATTACCGATGATGTTATTTATCTTCCTGAGATTCATGAAGAGCTAAACCCGATTTTGTATACCATTCCCGCCCAGCTTCTCTCTTATGAGATTGCAAGCCGTCGCGGATGTGATGTGGATCAACCCCGAAATCTTGCCAAAAGCGTGACCGTGGAATAATGATTTCAATTGGTCTCGAAAATCTGGCGGATCTAGGCAGTTCCTTAAAGGGAAAACGTCTTGGTCTGCTTTCAAATCAGGCGTCCACTGATTGTAAACTGCGTCACAGCAGAGATATTCTTCTTGCACATTATGGCAGTCAGCTTACCTGTCTCTTCTCACCACAGCATGGTTTTTTCTCTGAAAAACAGGATAATATGATCGAATCGGATCATGCCAAAGATCCGGTAAGTGGCTTGCCGGTTTTCAGTCTGTACGGAGAGACCCGAGAACCTACTTCTTCCATGTTTGAGCATCTCGATGTATTGCTTGTTGATATTGTCGATGTGGGAACAAGGGTGTATACCTTCCTTTATACCATGGCCTATTGCATGACAGCAGCGGCAGAGTACGGAAAACAGATTGTGGTGCTGGATCGGCCAAACCCTGTGGGTAATGCGGTTGAAGGAAATATTTTGCAGGAGGATTGCACTTCATTTGTGGGTTTGTATCCTCTCCCCATGCGTCACGGAATGACTTTTGGTGAATTGGCTCTTTTTATAAATCAAGAGTTTGAGATAGGGGCAGATTTACAGGTAGTTCCCATGAAGGGATATAATTCCTCCATGTTGTTCCGTGACACCGGTTTTCCGTGGGTTGCACCATCGCCAAATATGCCAACTCCTGAAACAGCGCTTGTCTATCCAGGTCAGGTGATTTGGGAAGGAACGAACTGTTCAGAAGGACGCGGCACAACATTGCCTTTTGAGTTTGTGGGAGCACCTTTCTGGGAGCATGATCCCATTATGGAAAAATTGGCAGCTACTGATCTGCCCGGATGCTACCTGAGACCCCTTGTCTTTCAACCCACCTCAGGAAAATGGGCAGAAGAGCCCTGTGTCGGCTTCCAGATCCATGTAGCCAATGCAGTTTCTTTTCTACCGTATCGAACAAGCATTGCTCTGCTTCAAGCTGTGATGCTTTGTTATCCAGAAGAATTTTCCTATAAACAACCACCCTATGAGTATGAATTTGAACGTCTTCCCATGGATCTTATTTTAGGGGATATGACGTTGCGAAAGGGGCTTGAGCAGGGAGAGGCGATCCTGGATCTTGAAAAGAAATGGAAGCCTGCCCTTGATGAATTTAAAGATATACGTCAAAAATATTTATTATACGACGCTTAGGAGCTTGTCCGAGAATGGTCTTTTTTTCAAACTCTTCAGAATTTTTGAAAAAAAATACCTATTCTCGGACAAGCTCCTAGCGCGAAAATGGAGAAAATGTGAGTAACATAAGTGTCAGCCTGAAAGAATTGGCGAAACTGACCAACGGTGAATTGACAGGGGATGCAAACCTTTTGATAAGTGGCTTTGCTCCTCTTGAAACTGCGGAAAAAGGCGATATAAGCTTTCTTGTGAAGCCTGGCCAGGTTGATAAACTCGATGCGTTTGCAGGAAGTGCAGTAATTGTACCCATAGCCATAGAAAGATCATCTGTTCCTCTTATTCGGGTGGATGATCCATATCTTGCCTCAGCTGTGATTCATAATCTGCTGTTGAAAAAAGCCTTTGTTGCAAAAGGTGTACATCCACAGGCATGGATAGGGAAAGATACGTCGATCCCGGAACAGATAAGTGTTGCACCTTTTGTTTCCATCGGTGAACGGGTGAAGTTGGGTGAACGGATAAGCCTTGAGTCGGGAGTTGTACTCGGTGATGATGTCGAAATTGGAGACGATACCATAGTAAAAGCCAATGTCACTGTCGCAGAATCGTGCAGGATTGGAAACAGGGTGATTATTTTTTCTGGTGCAGTAATAGGAAGTGATGGCTATGGCTATGCAACGGATAAAAATGGTTTTCACACAAAACGTCCCCAGGTCGGAATAGTGCAGGTTGATGATGATGTTGAGATCGGTGCAAATTGTTGTGTGGACAGAGCTGCATATGGAGTAACCCTGATAAAATCAGGGACCAAAATTGATAATCTGGTTCAGATTGCCCATAATGTGGTTGTTGGTGAGAACTGTTTGATTGTCTCACAGGTCGGAATTTCCGGATCAACGACCCTTGGCCGAAATGTTGTTCTCGGTGGTCAGGTTGGGGTTACAGGTCATATTACCCTGGAAGATGGCGTTATGGTGGGAGCGCAAAGTGGAATACATAACAACCAGAAGGCTGGGGCACAGGTTGGCGGGTCACCAGCACTTCCCATTAAAAAATATGTTCGGGCGGCCATTCAGTATGGGAAACTGCCTGAAATGAGTAAAGATATACGAAGATTAAAAAAACAGATGGCAGCACTTACTGCCACAGAAGAAGAACATAAAGGGAGTACTGAATGAGTGAGGAAACACTTGTTGAAGATATAGATATTTTAGAAATTTTAAGACTTTTGCCACACAGATATCCATTTGTCATGATTGATAGAGTGCTTTCCGTTGAGCCGCACAAGACAGTGGAAGCTCTAAAAAATGTAAGTATTAATGAGCCTTTTTTTCAGGGACATTTTCCCTCAAAGCCTGTGATGCCCGGGGTGTTGATGCTTGAAGGCATGGCGCAGGCGGGCGGTATTCTGGCTTTTCGCTCAGAGCCTGAGAATATCGGAGTGAAATTGCTTTATTTTGCAGGAATTGATAAAGCACGTTTTCGGCGGCCTGTGGGACCGGGTGATCAAATAATCTATAAGCTTGAGCTTTTGAAAAAGAAACGTGGTATCTGGAAACTTGCAGGGAAGGCCTTTGTTGAGGATCATCTTGTTGCCGAAGCGGAACTCCTGGCATCTTTTGGGTGAGTGTTGATATGAATATCCATCCAACAGCAGTGGTTTCAGAAGATTCTCAGTTACATGAGAGTGTGACGGTGGGACCTTTCAGTGTAATAGAGGCCGGTGTAACAATTGGTGCAGGAAGCACTGTTGCTACCCATGTTCGAATTTCCGGGCCCACAATCATTGGTGAGAATAACACCATCGATTCTTTTGCAGCCCTTGGTGGTGCCCCACAGGATATCGGGTATAAAGGGGAGCCAACTGAACTTATCATAGGCAATGAAAATTTGATTCGCGAGTATGCGTCCATCCACCGGGGAACTGTGAAAGGTGGAGGGAAAACCATACTTGGCAATAAAAATATGATTATGGCGTATGCTCATCTGGGGCATGATTGTATCATTGGAAATTCCGTGATTATTGTTAATGCAGCACACTTAAGCGGTCATACCGAAGTTGCCGACAATGCAACGGTTGGCGGACTGACCGGTACCCACCAGTTCTCAAGAATTGGAACCTTTTCTTTTATTGGTGGTGGCTCGGCTGTGAGTAAAGATGTTCCGCCGTATGCCATGGTGACAGGTGAAAGAGGGCAGATGCGTATTTCCGGCTTAAATAAAGTCGGATTGCGGAGGAGTGGTATGGCACGTGCGACCATAGCAAAAATAGACGCAGCGTATCGCATCCTCTTCCATTCACCGGAATTGCTCCATAACGAAGCACTTGATAAGGCTGAACAGGAGTTAGGTGGCTGTGCTGAAGTTGATGTTTTACTTGAGTTTATTAGAAGTTCAAAACGCGGTGTGGTGAAACGCACGAAGAAAAGCTGATTATCATGAGTGTTGATCCTGAAAAAATAGGTATCATTGCAGGTTCCGGTCAGTTTCCCCTCCTGTTTATTGAAGCAGCTCAAAAGGCTGGACGAAAAACTATTCTGATTGCCCACCGCAACGAGACTTCGGAAGATGTGGCGGCAGCAGCCGATGAAGTGTGCTGGGTAAGGCTGGGTCAACTTGGTAAAGTTATTAAATTCTTCCATTCAAGGGGAGTGGGGGAGACGGTTTTTGTCGGGGCCATCACAAAAACACGAATTTTTCGTGATATTCTACCGGATTTTAAAGGAATGACCCTCTGGAACAAAATTGATGCCAAGCAGGATGATGCCATTCTTCGTGCTGTTGCAGGAGTTTTGGAAGATGAAGGAATTAAAGTCCTGGAATCGACCTGCTATTTGAAGCATCTGTTCTTTCCCTGTGGGATACTAACGAAAAAGAAACCCGATAAAACGCAACTCCTGGACATTGCGTTTGGCTGGGAAAATGCTCGTGCAATTGGAGCTATGGATATCGGGCAGTGCGTGGTTGTACGAAATCGTTCAGTGCTTGCAGTTGAAGCCATAGAAGGAACCGATGCAGCCATTGCAAGAGGTGGTGCTCTTGCCAAAGAGAAGGCTGTGGTTGTAAAGGTCAGAAAGCCAGGCCAGGATTTCCGCTTTGACCTTCCCGCAACTGGAGTGAAAACCATTGAAACCATGGCCTCTGTTGGTGGAGCTGTTCTTGCTGTTGAGGCGGGACAATCGCTTCTTTTTGACCCTGAAGCCATGATAAAAGCCGCAAATGATGCGGGTATTGTGGTGGTTGGTGTGAAAGAAAACCCAGACGGCAGTCTTGACTATTGTCATGAATAAATCAGGAAAAAACAGAATATTTCTCTATGGTCTGCTTGTACTTTTTTGTGTTCTGTACTGGTGCCTTGATTCAGCCTGGTCATTTGTTTCCTCTGAACCTAATCTGAACAGCCTGGTTGAAATGGCTCCCGGTTCCTTTCTGGATGCATTCTTTCTGAAAGTTTCTCTTTATCAGGCAGTATCCCGTATTGTAACAATGTTCCTGTTACTGCTTAGCGGCATTCTATTGATTGAATGCAGCAGAGGAAAGAAGAAGGTTGCCCATGCTCTCCTGGAGAGCGAAAAAAGATACCAGTATCTTATGAATCAGGTGGATGTGGGAACCTGTATTCTTCAGAATGAAAGAATTATACTTCCAAATTTGAAATTACAGGAAATAACCGGATACTCCCAAGCAGAGCTTGAGAACCTCAAGTTTACAGATATCGTTCATCCTGATGATATGGAGAATCCGCAAGGTACCGATGTTGCCGGAATTTCAGACGGAAAACCGATTGCAGGAGCCTCTCTTCAGATCCTTGGCAAAGAGGGTAAGATACAAGATTTATACCAAAATGTGACTTCAATTGTATGGCAGGGTGAACCCGGACAGTTGAGTGTTCTTCACGATGTCAGCAATCAAAAAACCAAAGAAGATAAAGCTCAACAGCCAAAGAAGATGGAAGCCATTGGTCTGCTTGCCGGTGGTGTTGCCCATGATCTGAATAATATTCTGGCAGGTATTGTTAGTTACCCTGAGTTGTTGCTTCAAATGCTGCCTCCAGACAGCCCCTTATGTAGTCATGTTGAAACAATGTATGATACAGGGCTTCGGGCATCTGCTGTCGTTTCAGATTTCTTGACAGTGGTAAGGGGTGTGGATAGTACTCGACATCTTTTGGATCTTAATGTGTTGGCTGAAAGCTCCTTGAGAGCATCAGATTGCCAAATCCTGAAAGAACGTCATCCAGGAATACAATTGTCTTCCAGTTTTTATGGTGGGCCGGTAACCGTTTTGTGCTCTGAAATTCCTATACAGAAAAGTATTATGAATTTACTGTTCAATGCGTTTGAGGCAATCGATCAGGGCAGTGGTAACGTTTTTCTCAGTACTGACAAGCAGAATCTTTCAGAGAGGGAAGGGGAGACCTTGAATCTTAAGGCAGGACAGTATGCTGTCCTATCGGTGGTTGACAGCGGCTCCCGGATTACAGAGGAACAGAAAGAACATATCTTTGAGCCATTTTACACAAGAAAAACCATGGGGCGCAATAGTACAGGGCTGGGCCTCACTTTGGTATGGAATGCAATTATGGAACATAATGGGGCAATTGATATCAAAACTTCTGATGAGGGGACACGGTTCAGCTTTTACCTTGAATTAGCACAGATCCCTCTGGCAGAAGAGGAAAGTGCCGCATAATAAGATGACCTTGGCCTCAGCAAAGATACCGGAAAACGAATTCTGATTGCAAATGATGAAGCACAGCAGTGTGAAATAGGTATTCAACCATGCAGGCAATGATACTCGCAGCCGGATTTGGCACCCGGCTTCTTCCCTATACAAAACATATCCCCAAACCGCTCTTTCCCCTTTTGAATGAACCCCTTCTGCTTCTTACAATCCGTCGTCTTAAGAAAGCAGGCTTTGATCATATTCTTGTTAATTGTCACTATCTGAAAGAACAGATCGTTGCTGCTGTATCCGGGATATCCGGTGTGATTGTTCAAGAAGAGGAAATTGTTCTGGGTACCGGCGGGGGCCTGCGTCTGGCACTGTCGAATTTACGTGATGAACCTCTACTTATAAGTAATGGTGATATTTATCATACGGTGGATTTCAAGGATTTATATTTAAGACACCAGACAGGTTCTTCCGCTGTGACCATGGCCATGCACGATTATCACCGTTTTAATAAAGTAACTGTTCAAGAGGATATGGTTACAGGATTTGATAATCAAAGTGATGGGAATTGTCTTGCTTTTACAGGCCTGCATGTCCTTGACACTGATATTTTGGAAAAAATCCCACCAGAAGAAAATTATTCCATCATTGATCGTTATCGTGATTTGTTACGGGAAGGAAAAACCATTCAGGCTGTACGGGTTGATGGTTGTTCCTGGACAGATATGGGGACGGTTGAGGATTACCTGGCCTTGCACGGTAGTTTGTTGAGGAAAAAAAATCCCCTGTGGTCTGAGTTTTCTCATGTTTCAGAGACAGGTTTTTTAGTACATACCGAGGCAACTGTTGGAGCGGGGGGAAAGATGCAGGAATGGGCCTGTGTCGGGCGGGCCCAACTGGAGGAGAATGTCAGTCTGAAGCGTTGTATTGTCTGGGATGGAACTCGGGTCGCCAAAGGGACAAGTCATTGTGATTCTTTGCTTGTACCTGAAGAATAGCTGAAACCGGGCAATATTTTTATATAGAGATCAAATATTATGTTGTCTCCAGACTTTTGAATAAATCTCCTACAACCTTCTGATACTGCTCTTCTGTTCTACACTTTTTGATCTTTTTCCAGCATTTTTGTTGAGGTGGAAAGAAAACACCAAGGTATGCCCAGAGTTGTTTTAAGCGTCCTAAAAGGTGTGATGGGCCAGAGAGCAGTTCTTTGTAACAATCGTATAGCTCCCGATGGAAAGCTTCCAGCTTTTCATTTTTATTACAGCACTGCATGCCCTTTATCTCACCAGCAAGAAAGGGGTTGGACAGTGCACCACGCCCAATCATCCATTTTGTTATTTCCGGGAATTGTTTCTGTAATGCCCTAAATTTTTCCACAGAATTAATATCACCATTGTAGACAATAGGGTGTTTACTGCGTGTAAGGCATTGACCAAATGTTTCCGTATCAGATTTTCCTTTGTAGAGCTGTTTTCCCAAACGCCCATGAATGATAATCTCTGTCAATGGGTAAGCGTCAAGGCGAGGTAAAAGAGAAAACAATTCGTCTTTCTTCTCGAAACCCAGTCGTGTTTTAATGGAAAGTTTCATTGAAAGCTTTGGAACCACTTGATCAAGGAAGCTTATAATCTGTTCAGGGAATGGGAGGAGGCCGGAACCCCGGCGTTTGATAGTCACCATGGGAGCAGGACAGCCAAGATTCCAGTTTACCTCTTTATAGCCAAGTTCCTGCAACCGATGCGCGAGAAAAAGAAAATCTTCAACATTTGTATAAAGTAGTTGGGGGGTAATCGGTAGACGTTTATTCGTTTCGGGTAATACATCTTTTAACTGTTTTGGGTTAAATGATGAATACCGTTGCGGGTTAATAAAAGGGGCCAGTGCGGAATCAAATCCAGGGAAATATGTATGAAATAAACTACGGAAATGACAATCTGTGATACCTCGAATGGGGGCAAGGACAAGTTGGGCCTGTTGCGTGGCCATGTTATTTTTTCGCCGCCTCCTGTAACCACGCTTCAAGTTGAACAGGTGTCGGATGGATACCTGCTATCTTTACTTCCCCGTTGATCATGAGAGCCGGTGTTGCAGTGATTCCGTGCCTGCCAATTTCATCAGGTTCATGTATCATGTCGATATCGGCAGCAATTCCCGCCTTCATCATGGCATCTATCACAGCATCCCGCAATCCGTTACAGGTGACACATCCTGTGCCGAATATGCGGATAATTAAATCATCGTCTTCTTCCACTTCCAGGCCAAGGAGACTTTTATATTCCCTGGTAAAGGCATTTTTATACGTCTCTGTCATACCGGGCGGGATATAGTTCTGGCTGCGAATTTCTTTGTATAGATATTCGGCGATATCTTCAACGGAGATTTCTTCTGCAAGTGCTTTATTCAAGGCAATGTCAAGACCAATCAGTCCAATGGTGGCCTTGCCGACTTTAAGCATACGCTGGGTGGGAGTATCCATACATGTTTGGGTTCAAATTTTTTTTAAAAGTGTTAAGTTCATGGGAGGCCATAAGTATAAACATAAAATCAAAAAAAGAAAGAGGAGAGCAAATGCCTGTGCCTGATATTGTTGAACTGCGTGGCCATGTCTCTGACTATCCTCCTCAACTTTTTGAAGCTCTGGATCAGGTGTCAAAAGAATTGGGTCGGGAGTTGTTTCTGGTTGGGGGGACAGTCCGCGACTGGCTTTTAAACAGCACCCCCAATGACCTCGATTTCACCATTGATTGCGATGCTGTACATTGTTGCAGGACTCTTATTCATACGCTAAATGGTGGAACTTTCGTCCCATTGGGTACGGCAGAAGAAGATGCCGGGCGTGTGGTCTGGAAAGGACTTACCATAGATTTTTCAAGTTTTCGGAAAGGTGTGGCTACCATTGAAGAAGATCTGTTGCTGCGGGACTTCACCTTGAATGCAATGGGATTAAGTTTTTCAAAATTCTATCATGGGTCAGGGGAATTAACTCTTCTTGATCCTTTGAACGGTGCTCAAGATTTAAATGATGGGATTCTTCGGGTCTGCCCAAATGCCTTTGTCGATGATCCTTTGCGTATGTTGCGTGGTTATCGCCTTTGGGCTCGTTTTGGCTTTTGTTTTGCCGGAGAAACCCTGGCTGCAATAGGGAAGCATGTTTCACTGCTTGGCGGGGTGTCTGTTGAACGAATCAGCTATGAAATGGATCTGATAATGGTGTCCCATAGAGCCCATGAGGTGATTTCTGCCATGGCAGAATCCAGGCTTTTGTTTCAGGTTATTCCGGCACTGGAAGATGGGGTTAATCTGGATCAGCCGGCCTCTCATCACCTTGATGTTTTTGGACACAGTCTCGCAGCCCTTGGCAATATGGAAAAGATCCTTGCCAATCCGGAACACTATTATCCGGAATGTAAAGATATGCTTCATGAGTATTTGGAGAGACCGGGCATGGTTGAAGTGCTGAAGTGGGGGGCGTTCCTCCACGATCTGGGAAAACCTGCAACACACAAAATTCGCGAAGATAAAGGCGGGCGGATAACCTTTTATAATCATGATGAAGTCGGACGCAAACTCGTGCATAAGCTTGGCCGAAAACTACGCTGGTCAAATGAAAAACGAGAGAGAGTCGCATCCTTAACCGGAATGCATATGCATCCTTTTCACCTCTGTAATGTTCGACGCAGTCAGGGACTCAGTAAGAAGGCATGCCTCAAACTTGCAAAGCGTGCAGGCGATGATTTGATTGGCCTCTTCTTCCTGGCCATGGCAGATAGCCTTGCTGGAAAGGGAGAGACAAAACCGGACGCAATGGAGGAAGAACTTGGAGGGCTGTTATGTGAGGTTCTTCAAACCTACAAAAGTGATATTATTCGTGTCCTTAAGGGGCCTCGCCTTGTGACTGGTAAAGATCTGATTGAACAGTTTTCTTTAGCACCTGGGCCTCAATTTGCGGGAATCCTTAATGCGTTGCAGGAAGT
>CAMZLK010000009.1 GCA_947311475.1 uncultured Desulfocapsa sp. | reverse complement strand
TGTTGAGATTCCCTGTTAAGTAAAGATTTGATAAACTCGTAAAAAGGCCAATTGAGAGATGGTTAAGTAAAAAACTTCAGATGCGAGGCGCGTATTTTTTGTTTGATTTCGGCGTACTAGGGTACGTCGTAATTAAACAAAAAATGCAGCAACGAAGCAGGTGAAGAGTCTTTACGACGCCATCAAGATTTAAGAATAGATTTAAGCCAATGGCAATTGTTTTTGTTTACTCACTGTCTCAGATGGCGTTCCCACCTTTTTCCTGCCTGAAAAGAAACCAGTGACTGTCTGAAAAACAACTTTTACCCCTGCCCAAATCTTTGGAAGTACCCATATGGCTGCAAGAATAAACGCCACTAGAAAAACCAGAAAGGCCAGTGGATAGTTGAGCATCGCGAATATTCCGCCAAACACTGCCACATCTTCAGCAATTGATGCTGTCCAGTTCGAAACAGGTTCTGGCGAGGTGTTTATTAGAACTCTTGCCCCTGCCTTTATGCTGTGTGTTGTTGCAGCTACACCACCACCGAGAATACCAGCGGAGATAACCATTGCAGGGTTTACGTCACCAACTGCGCCGGCAGCCAGCATGACGCCTGCTGGGATACGAATGAATGAGTGGATGGTGTCCCAGCCAGTGTCAACGCCAGGAGTTTTATCAACGAAAAATTCCACCAGATACATTAATGCGGCAGCCCCAATAACCAACGGGTTTTGTAAAACCAGTAATTGCTCAGGAAGAACCATATTGCCGGTAAGACCAAGTGTTCCAAGGACAGCAATGGTCGCATATAAATTGATACCTGCAGCCCATGCTGTTCCCATGGTGAGCGCAAGCGTAGCGATAAGTGACTGGTAAGCGTCCATTTTGTAATCCTTTTTTAGGATGAAGTGGCGTTTACCCGGAAGAGTGCGCCCGGGCAGCTGAACAACTCTTCTTAAAATAAGCAGTCACATGGATGCTGGCAAGTGTCTTTTGTGACAATTTTGTAAAAACTGAAATTTTCGGTTGAGTCCTTTTTTTCTCTTAGTTTGTGTTTTGAAAGTTTCTTTCCAGAAATTCACACTCTTTAGGTGTCAAATCGTACTTCATTTCGACCTGTTTCAAGAGTGATAGCCGGGTTTTGTCAGGGTGTTGTTCATGCAGACAGCAAAGCTCAGCTAATGCCTGTCTCGTTTTATCACCTGTTGCCTGTGTTGGTTGTTGTGTACTCATTTTATACGTTTCCTTAACAAGGTTTTAGAATAATTCCGGCCAGTGGTGGAACCGTAACATTGGCATGAAAAGCAGCCTGTGCGTATGGCTCTGCAATGGCTTTGTATATGGTTTTGTTTGCAGCATTGCTTCCGCCAAACCTGCTTTGATCCGAACAAAAGATCTGTTCATAATTAGATCCCGTGGGCAGTCCCATCTTATAGCCATAGAAGGTTTGGGGCGTGAAATTTAGTAAACAGACAAGGTGGTCATCCCGATTTTTTGCATAACGAGTGTAGGAGATAATTGAGTTTGCACGATCTTCAAGATCCATCCACTGAAAACCTTCATGGCTGAAATCCTGTTCCCAGAGGCTCGCATTGCTTTTGTACAGAGTGTTTAATTTTTCGAAAAAAATCAGCATTTCATTATGTAATGCGTTTTCCTGTAACAGATGGAAATCAAGGCTCTGTTTGCAATTCCATTCATGCCATTGACCAAATTCTCCCCCCATAAAAAGAAGTTTTTTTCCGGGATGCATCCACATACTGAGAAAAAGCAGCCGGAGATTTGCAAACTTTTGCCAGAGGTCGCCTGGCATCTTATCAAGGAGGGATCTCTTCCCATGTACCACCTCATCATGTGACAGGGGCAGGATAAAATTTTCAGAAAAGGCATACATGATGGAGAAGGTGAGATTGTTATGATGAAACCTTCTATAGATTGGATCTTTTTCAAAATAATCAAGTATGTCGTTCATCCAGCCCATATTCCATTTAAAGCCAAAGCCCAAACCACCCTGGTCTGCAGGTTTTGAGACCCCGTAAAAGCTTGTGGATTCCTCTGCAATCATAAGAGTTCCCGGGTGACGATCATACACAATTGAATTAAGATGTTTGATGAATTCAATGGCTTCAAGGTTTTCTCTGCCGCCATAATTGTTTGGCAGCCATTCTCCATCTTTTCTTGAATAATCGAGATAAAGCATGGAAGCTACAGCATCAACACGTAAACCATCTATGTGATATGTGTCCAACCAGAACAGAGCGTTGGCAATGAGGAAATTACTCACCTCCTTTCTGCCATAATTATAAATAAAAGTACCCCATTCAGGGTGAGCCCCTCTTCGCGGGTCTTCATGTTCAAAAAGCGCTGTACCGTCAAAACGGGCAAGGCTGTGAGCATCTTTGGGAAAATGGGCAGGAACCCAGTCAAGAATGACTCCGATACCTTCATTGTGACATGTATCCACAAAAAACATGAAATCATCCGGGGTTCCGTACCTGCTTGATAAACTGAACGGTCCTGTTACCTGATAACCCCAGGATTCATCAAGGGGGTGTTCCATTACAGGCATGAATTCAATGTGAGTGAATCCTAGTTTCTTTACATAGGGAATGAGTTTTTCGGCAAGTTCTGTAAAAGTGAGAAAACGATCAGGATTATCGGGGTCGCGTTGCCATGATCCAGGATGTACTTCGAAAATGGACATGGGACTTTCATAGGGATTAGCTTCCGTTTTAGCCTTCTGCCAATTCTCATCATTCCATTTATAATGGTCCAGGTAGCGAACCATGGAGGCAGTTTTGGGACGAAGTTCACCATAAAATTGAAAAGGATCAGACTTTTCGAGTATATTACCTTGAGTTGTACGGATTTCAAACTTGTAGATTTCATCCTCACCAATACCTGGAAGAAAAAGCTCCCAGATGCCGGATGTACCAAGACTGCGCATGGGATTAACCCTGCCATCCCATCCATTGAAATTACCAATAACTGAAACTCTGGCTGCAGATGGGGCCCAGACACGAAAAACAGTTCCATGGATTTTAGAATGCATGGCAGGGTGGGCGCCAATATGTTCGTATAATTTATAATTAGTGCCAAAATTAAAGAGAAATCGATCTTCTTCACTCAAAATGGGCATGAACCTGTATGGGTCATTGATAATTTTTTCAACACCATCATTATACGTTATTTTATACTGATACGTATAAGGATCCAGATCAGAGTCATTGATTTTTGCACGGTCTACGCAAGCCTCAAAGATGCCTTGATCCCTGGTTTTGGTCATTTCCATCCCAAGACCATCAATGAGGAGTGTCACAGATCTGGCACTGGGCTGAAAACATCGGATTGTTGCAGAGTTCTTTTCTATTTCGGTGAAATGTACACCCAGAACCTGGAAGGGATCGTAATGTTCTGCACGGAGGAGACGGTCAATTTGTTCTTTTATATCCATGGGTACCCCCTAAGCTTTAGATGCTAAGTACAGATGTGTACTTTTTTCAGACTAGCAAATATGCAAGGTAAAACATAGGGTAAAATTTGCCGGGACAGGAATTTGATATCATTTGTAAATGTATCATTGATTTTTAACATTCCTTGACCACAATCCGAATGATCTGTTACTGTGCATAAAATTCAAGTGGTGGTCATGAACCATTGTTTTACTATTGTGTTGCCCGACTAAAAGTGTATGCGAGAAATTCAATGGATAAGTCCTCAAAAACAATAATTGATACTCTTACAGGATCTTTTCTGCTTTCTACGCCGAAGATGCCCGATCCTCGTTTTGCTGAGCAGGTGATTTATATCTGTTCTCATGGACACGAAGGTGCCGTGGGAATCGCAGTGAATAAACCGAATATACAGCTCACACTGGATGAAGTCCTGGTCAGCAATGGTCTTCCTGTGCCTGAGAATTTGACAGGCACGATTTATACCGGTGGACCTGTTGAGCCTAATGCTGCTTTTATTCTCTATCAATCTGACTATGTTACAGAACAGCATATTGAAGTAAGCTCAACCGTATACCTCTCCAGAAACACACAAATTCTTGAAGATATCGCCCATGGATGTGGCCCGGAGAAATTTCTTTTTGCCATCGGATACGCCGGATGGGGGCCTGGTCAGCTTGAACAGGAACTGCTTTCTCAAGGTTGGCTTACAATTCCTGCTGAGGATTCCATTATTTTTGACGTCCCGGATGATGAAAAATGGAAGAGAGCTGCAGCTATTTATGGAATCGATATTTCGACCTTTCAAGATTGCATAGGAAATGCGTAAATCGTCTGATTTCTCATCTAATGCAAATACTCAGAAAAAGATAAATATGGCAGATATAAAAGATATATTCACATGTACACAGTGTGGCTATTGTTGCCAGGGTGAAACGACAGTTTCTCTAGACGAAAAAGATCAGCAACGGATGGTTAAAGAACTCGGTCTTAGTCTTGAAGAGGTGAGAGAAAAATACTGGCGTGTAACGGGTAGCGTCGTGCAGATGAAAACGGTGCATGGCCACTGTATTTTTTATAAGGAAGGCTGCACCGTTCACAAGGGGCGTCCCTGGCGATGTGCTCAGTGGCCACTGCATCCATCAATGCTCTCTGATGAGAATAACTATAAAACCATCAGCGAATCCTGTCCTGGAATCAATACTGATATATCCTACAAAGAGTTTTGTCAGAAACTTAAAGAACTCATCAAAGAACAGACTATTATTCACTGTTAAATGAAAATTGAACTACCTTTTCTTGGCAAAACCAAAGATTCATTTATCGAGCAGGGGATTAAGGAATACAGCGGTCGTTTAAGACACTACACAGGCCTCAATATCAATGTTTTAAAAGTCAAAAGAAAGAAAGGCTGGACAGAGCAGCAGCAACGACAGGAAGAGGGGCGCATTTTACTTGGGGCCATGCCGCCAGCAACGTTAAAGATTGTGCTTGATTCAAGGGGTAAACAGGTGAGCTCAAAGGGGCTGGCTGATCTTATTTCACGCTGGGAGCAGGAGGGGCGTAAACATGTAGCGTTTCTCATCGGTGGGCCCACAGGGCACTCTGCAGAAGTTCTTGCGGAGGCAGAGCTTCTGCTTTCCTTTTCCCTGATGACTTTTACCCATGACATGGTACGATTATTTCTTCTGGAGCAGATATATCGTGCCTATACTATTAAGGCTGGTGAAAAATATCATAAATGATGGACTCGTAAAAATTCTTCATCTCCCCTGTTACTGCAATTTTGTAATCTTTTCAACTGGCCTCAGTCACCATGTTTTCCCGGAGAAGGGATCTGTGGTAGGGGCTGATTGTATGGTGTGATTGGAACGTATCGTGGAATTTTGTCAATGGTAATAGATTTTAAAGGAGAAAAAATGGTATTACGAATTGTATTGCTTATTTTTTTGAGCTTTATTTCTTCGTCTGTAGTTGCTCAACAAATTAATGGTACACAGATTGACAGAGGCATACAACGTCCAGGCATTGTGCCCGTGAATGTGCCAATGATTACCGATGCCACGCATTTGATTTTGATAAAAATAGTCGCGCCTGCTATTTGAAAGATCGAGTTCCCCATGGACAACAGAACTGGAACATTGTTTCCGGTGTCAAGGTAAGGGATGATAATGGTGGCGCAGATACCATTAATGGTTTTCGCCTGGATCGTGGTTTGGCTCGAACGGGTAGTGATTTTGCCCAGTTTGGAGTTCAAAGCGTTAGACAGTGTGCACGGGCATGCGCCAATGAGTATCGTTGTCAGGCATTTGATTTTAACAGGAATGACAGGAATTGTTACCTGAAAGACAGAATCCCGGCCTTACACCGGAACCAGGCCGTGGTCACCGGCGTTAAACAAGACGATGGCTTTGGTGGTGATGACGGTTTTGGTGGTGATTGGGGGGGGAGGGAGTATCCCTGCCTGGGCGATGGGTTTTTTTCAGGGACAGAATAAGCGGGACCGCACACCTGCTTCCATTATCATCAGCCCAAGCGGTGACGTTAAAGCCAGATGGAGTGGAAAAAGCCATCGTGGATATTTTGATGGAAGGAATTTGAGGATCGATGGCCTTGAATTTATTGTTAAGCGCAGAGGTGATGGTTTCGAAACAATCCTTCGCTCAGATCATGGAAATCGTGTTTATTTTCACAGACAACACTACTAGGAGTACGCTAAGTAATCCCAATCATATATGTTTTTTAAGAGGTGAATGGTCGCATTCACCTCTTTTTGGGCTCTTCCGGAGAATCTGTGGGTAAATCAATGCAAGTTTTTTCATTTGTCGTAAAGTATAAGATGTAGCAAGAGTTGTTTACCCTGTAAAGGCTAAACCCTTCGGGTACTCCGCTACGCTACGTAGCCTTGACAGGGCAAACAACTCTTGCTGAACCGGCAAGTGCCGAGGGCGAAAGGGCGCCTCTTTTTTACCT
>CAMZLK010000008.1 GCA_947311475.1 uncultured Desulfocapsa sp. | reverse complement strand
AAACATCGATATGATCATCAGGAAAAATCCTTTGATCAATTCTTGATAAACTCGTAAAAAGGTTAAAATCTCGATGGCGTCGTAAAAACTCTTCATCTGCTTCGTTGCTACATTTTTTGTTTAATTTCAACGTACCTTAGTACGCCGAAATTAAACAAAAAATGTGCGCCTTGCATATGAAGCTTTTTACTTAGCCATCGAGATTTTAACCTTTTTACGAGTTTATCAAGAATTGATCAAAGGATTTTTCCTGATGATCATATCGATGTTTGATTGTAACTACTCGCGGGGTAAGCGACTCACTTTCGCAAACCACTGATTTTGTACCTGCTTACAGGGTGCTGCAACTTTTCGCAGGCAGGCTGGCGCAGCGTATAAGTCATACGTAAGCCAGCGTGACCGCGAAAAGAGGCGGTATCCTGTAAGCAGGTACGTTTGATTTTTGAAATAATAACACTTAAACTTATACACTTTCAAGGCTTAGAGCTGTCTTTCTCCCCTTTTTGGAAGAGAAAGCAGCATTGGAGAACTCAACATGTACGATATTTTTATTAAAACACATTTTGCTGGTGCCCACCACTTACGGGACTATCCCGGCGACTGTGAAAAACCGCACGGCCATAACTGGAGGATCAAAGTAACAGTGCGTGCGAGTAAAGTTGACAAACTGGGAATGGGCATTGATTTCAAACTTTTAAAAAAGATAGTAAACACAGCTGTGGATGATCTTGATCATCGTGATCTTAACGAACATCCAAGTTTTATTGATCGCAACCCGTCATCAGAGCATATTGCAGCCCATCTCTATGACACCTTAAAAAATGACCTGCAACACGATAGATACCACCTTCATTGTGTTGAAGTTTGGGAAACTGACACGTCAGGTTTAATATATTATGGGCCTGATGGGCAGTAAACTCTATATTTCCGAGATATTCTACTCAATACAGGGGGAATCAAGCTACGCCGGTTTTCCCTGTGTTTTTATCCGCTTGAGTGGATGTAACCTGCGATGTACCTATTGCGATGCTGACTATACCTGGAAACAAGGTAAATCACTTGATATTGATACTATTCTTGGCAAAATAGCGCAATATCCATGTGAACTTGTCGAAGTTACAGGAGGGGAACCTCTGTTCCAGGAAAATTGCATTGCACTACTCTCAAGGCTTGTCGATAATCGCAAGACTGTCCTCCTTGAAAGTAACGGCTCAATCTCCATTGCAGAAGTTCCCCAGGATATAATTGCCATCCTTGATGTCAAATGCCCCGACAGTGGTGCAGGGAACAGTTTTCATTCAGACAACATAGAATTAATCAAACAGCGAATTTGTATAAACCAAAACTCATGTGAGCTTAAGTTTGTTCTTTCAACAAGAGATGATTACCTTTACGCAAGAAATTTTATCCAGGAAAACCAACTTGGCAATAAACTCCCCATTCTTTTTTCTCCAATGCAAAAAGAATTAACAGCACAAAAACTTGCAGCCTGGCTCATGGAAGATGGATTACATGTTCGCCTTCAACTTCAACTTCATACCATACTCTGGCCTGATATCAGCCGGGGAGTATGAGCTTTATTCCATATGAAAAATTTAGGATTAACAGAAGAATGAAAAAAACAGTCCCCGTTGATGACGCAGTTGGCATGGTATTGCCCCATGACATCACTGAAATAGTAAAAGATGAGTTTAAAGGAAGAGCCTTTAAAAAGGGTCATATTATCCGTAAGCAGGACATAGAACATCTTAAACGTCTTGGAAAAGAACATATTTACGTCTTACAATTAGGCCCGGAAGAAATTCATGAAAATGAGGCTGCAGAAATTCTTGCAGATGCTCTTGCAGGCCCGGGAGCCATGCTGTCATCCGAGCCTGTTGAAGGTAAAATTGCAATACTTGCAGAACGGGATGGACTGCTTAAGATTAATGAGGACGCGCTCTACCGATTTAATTTGCTTGGAGAGGTCATGTGCGCCACCCTGCAAACCAACACTCCTGTTAAGAAGGGTGAAAATATTGCAGCAACCCGCCTTATTCCCCTTGTTTCCCAGCGAAACATTGTTCTTGAGGCAGCTCAAATCGCCTTGGATTCAAGTCCAATGGTTGAAGTGAAAGAATTACGCAAAGCACGTGCAGGCCTTATTATCACAGGAAATGAAGTTTTTCATGGCAGAATCAAAGACAAATTTGAAAAAGTGTTGCGCGAAAAGCTTGTAAAACTTGGCTCTGAAATAATCGCTGTTACCTTTGCACCCGATGATATTGATATTATCGCTGAAGCTATTACCAACTCAATAGATGCAGGAGCAGATCTTATCATCACATCTGGTGGTATGTCGGTGGATCCTGATGATGTAACACGAACAGGCATTGAAAAAGCAGGGGCGACAGACTGTTATTATGGAACTCCCGTACTTCCCGGGGCAATGTTTTTGAGCGGCCGTATAGGAGATATTCCGGTACTTGGTTTACCTGCCTGCGGCATGTTTCATAACATCACAGTATTCGATCTGATTTTACCTCGAATTCTCACTGGTGAACAAATAGGTCGTGAAGAATTTGCAAGAATGGGGCACGGTGGACTTTGCCGTAACTGTAAACGATGTCAATATCCGGTGTGTAACTTTGGAAAATAATACAAGTGTTGAGAAACAGGTTCACTGCAACCTGACAGTCGCCGCACCTGCTGTTGCCTGCCAGCTATTGGCAGATACAAGTGGATTACCCAAAGAACGTATTAAACATGCCATGGTCAAGGGAGCTGTCTGGTTCAAACGGCCAGGAAAAAAAGAGCGTCGCCTGCGAAAAGCTAAATTTAAACTTCTTCCAGGTGATTTTTTACAACTCTTTTATGATGCAGCAATTCTAGCCCAGACTCCACCTGAACCAACATGTATAGCAGGGTACGATGATTATAGTGTCTGGTTTAAACCGCCCTGGCTTCTCAGTCAGGGAACCCGTTATGGTGATCACTGTTCTCTACTGCGTCTTGCTGAAAAAAGTAACAAAACAATTGATTTTAAGCTTATCCACAGACTCGACCGCGAAGCATCAGGTCTCATGCTGCTTGCCCACAACCGGAATGCTGCAATGCTTTTATCGAAATTGTTTCAGGAAAACACCATAGAAAAAAGATACTTTGCAGAAGTAATCGGAAAACCTGAAATAGCAACGGATGGGCTGCAACTGACAACAGATCTTGACGAAAAGTCGGCATGTACTGAAATACTTTCAGCCTTCCCTGCCAAGACCGCAAAAAATACCATTCTTGACATTAAGCTTCATACGGGCCGTCTCCATCAAATTCGGAGACATCTTGCGGATTTCGGGTATCCTGTTGTAGGAGATCCACAATATGGCGATATACGGCAGAGGGGATTTTATGAGCTTCACCTCTGTGCCTGGAAAATCAGTTTCATTTCCCCCTTTACAGAAAAAAAAGTTTCCTATCAGGTTCCCCTGGATAAGAGGCCTTCTTTTCTTTCTGAAATTACTGCGAGGTAGCGCTGTTCTGGCAGGAAGAGATTAAGGAAGAAGGCCAAGGGCTAATTCTGCAGCTTTTTCAGATGCCCCGGCCTTGCCCATTTTATCGCGTACATCTTTTAGCCCCTGCAACATTATACTTCTTTTTTGCTGATCAAAGAGAATTGCTGAAAGTTCCGTTTCAATACGTTCAGGGTTCACTTCATCCTGAAAGAGTTCCGGGACAATTTCTTTTCCTCCAATAAGATTTACCAGAGAAAAATACTTCAGATCCTTATTGATAAGGAGTTTCCCCATGCGATACGTGCCGGGAGAAACCTTATAAATCACAACCATTGGGGTGTCAAGCAGTGCCAGTTCAAGGGTTACTGTCCCCGAGACAACGACCGCGGCATCACAAGCTGCCATCATATCATAACGATTTTCTGTTATTATCCTAATATCCAGGTTGGAGCCGAATTTATCCAGGCCATTTTCACGAATCTCTGATTTACTAATGGTTGAAGCCAAAGGAATTAAAAATACCATCTTTTGCTGCTTCTGTTTTTGGACTCTTTGGGCACTTTTAAGCAATATGGGCAGCAGGGAGACAATCTCTTTTTTTCGGCTTCCAGGCAGCAAACCTATACAAAGCGATTCTGGATCAATGGTTTGTTCCTTACAGAATTTCCTTCTGTTTTTAGTGATTTTTACAGAATCAAGTAAGGGATGTCCGACATAATCAGCGATAAGTCCCCGACTACGAAAAAATTCCTCCTCGAAAGGAAGAATGACTCCAACCCGATCCACTCTTTGAGCAATTGTCTTTACCCGACCAGGGCGCCATGCCCAGACCTGTGGGCTTATATAGTAAAAAACAGGGATTCCAAGCTTTTTTGCAAACTTGGCAAGCATAAGATTGAAATCTGGAAAATCTATTATAATAAGCAGTTCAGGATGCTCTTTCTTAATGGTTTTTCTAAGAATTTTTTGTGCAGTAAGAATATCAGGGAGATGTGAAATAACTTCAGCAAGTCCTACCACTGCAATTTTTTTGGCATCAAAAAGAATATCAACCCCAGCAGCAAGAAGCTCTTTCCCACCCATTCCACAAAATGTAAGCTCAGGTCGAACCTTCTGCATGGCCCTGACGAGTTTGGCACCATGCAGGTCACCGGAAGCTTCTCCGGCAATGATCATAACGTTTCTAGTCATCAGTTTCCTGACATATCTTCTGCATAGACACCAAGTTTTTGATGATCTTTAATCTGTTTAATCACCTGAAGCGCAACATCTAATGCCCGGCGACCTTCTGATCCGGAAACAAGGGGTGTTGTACGGTTTTGAACATTCTCTACAAAATGCAGAATCTCAAGATTCAATGCGTCCCCCTCAGGAAAGGAATTTGCGGAAATATCCTGCTTGGGCATACCGTTTTTCTGAAACACACCTTTTTTCAATTTCATGGTCATGACTTTGCGGTTGGCAAAATCGACGTTGATAAATGATCCCGGCTGGAAAATACGCATACGTCTGGTATTTGTTCGTGCAATTCTAGAAACCGTCACATTGGCTGTTGCACCATTTTCAAAAATCAACCTGGCATTGGCAATATCAGTAAAGTCAGTAACAACAGGCGCCCCAACCGTATGAATTGTCTCCAGGGGAGATTTGATAATATTTAATATAATATCAATATCATGAATCATCAAATCCAGTATAACATCAACATCAACACCTCGGTTTTTAAAGGTTGAGATACGTTGTGACTCGATAAAAACAGGAACGGTGAGAAATGGCTCCATCGCCTGCACAGCCGGATTAAAGCGCTCAAGGTGTCCAACCTGTAAAACCAGGCCCTTGGCGTCACACTTATCTATGATGTCATCAGCTTCCTCAACAGTGGTGGAAATAGGTTTCTCCATAAGCATATCAACCCCTGCTTCGATACACTCGAGGGCAACCTGATGATGCATACTCGTAGGAACAACAACGGATACGGCATCAACATGCTTCAGGAGTTCTCTGTAATCAGAAAAGGCAAGGCATTCATTTTCCTTTGCACTGGCTTCTGCAGCTTCCGGATCAACATCAGCAACACCTACAAGTTCGACCCCGTCCATGGCTTTATATTTCTGTGCATGGTATTTTCCAAGATACCCGACACCTATCACACCTGCCTTCATATGCTGCATCCCTCTACTGTCTTTTTCCAATTAAAATCAGATTCCTAAATATGCCTTCTGTATATCCTGGTTATGAAGCAAATTCTCAGCATTGTCACTAATGGTAATCACACCATTTTCTATCACGTAACCGCGATCAGCAATGTGCAGTGCCTGATTGGCATTTTGTTCAACAAGAAAAATTGTAGTATTATGATCTTTATTAATCTTCTTTACAATCTCAAATATCTGCTTGATAATAAGTGGCGCCAGCCCCATGGATGGCTCATCGAGTAAAAGAAGTTTGGGTCTGGCCATAAGAGCTCTGGACATGGCAAGCATCTGCTGTTCTCCACCGCTTAAGGTACCACCATCCTGACTTCGTCTCTCTGCAAGAATTGGAAAGAGAGAAAACACATAATCAAGATCTTCTTTGATCCCCTCACTGTCATTGCGCAAAAACGCACCCATATCGAGATTTTCCTGCACGGTAAGTGCTGGAAAGATATGACGACCTTCGGGAACCTGACATATCCCTTGGGCAACCAGTTTATCAGGCGATAATGTATGTATGGATTTCCCTTCAAAGAGAATCTTTCCGGAACGAACAGGAACAATCCCTGAAATAGCCATAAGTGTTGTAGACTTACCAGCACCATTGGCACCGATAAGGGTGATAATCTCACCACTGTTAATCTCAATATCAATGTTATGTAAAACCTGTATATTGCCGTAAGCAGCACTTACATTTCGTAACTCAAGCATCAACATCCTCCCCCAGATAGGCCTTAATTACAGCAGGATTGGAACGTACTTCTTCGGGAGTACCCTGGGCAATTTTTTTCCCGTAATCCATAACAAAAATCCTATCTGACAAACTCATGACAAGTTTCATATCATGCTCAATCAACAAAATGGAATGCCCTTCCTTACAGATTTCCCTTATAAGAGTCACCAACGTTTCTGTTTCCTTGGGGTTCATGCCAGCTGCTGGTTCATCGAGAAGCAGAAGAAACGGTTCGGTTGCAAGGGCACGACCGATTTCAAGACGTCGTTGAGCACCATATGAAAGATTTCTTGCCTCTTCATCAACCTGTTTGTGGAGTCCAACCTTTTTGAGGATATCATAGCTCGTTGCAATTATTTCCTCTTCTTCACGTCTTGTTGCAGGATTTCTAAATACTGCTCCGAAAATAAGTGCTTTTGTCCGACAATGCCTGCCAATCATAACATTTTCAAGAACACTCATTGTGGGAAAGAGACGAATGTTCTGAAAAGTCCTGGCCATCCCCTGTTCTGTAATCTTATTTGGTTTCATGCCATTTAAACGGGTTTCCTTGCCACTCTCAGGATTACGTAAGGTGATATCGCCTTCGCTGGGAGTATAGATTCCGGTTAAACAGTTAAAGAATGTTGTTTTTCCTGCGCCATTAGGACCAATAAGAGCAACAATTTCTCCAGGATGAATATCAAGATCAACCTTGTCGATTGCCTTGATACCTCCAAAGTTTTTGGTCAGACCTTTTACATTTAAAATTGCTTTACTCATGGTTCTATAACTTCCTTGGAATGGTGTTTCTTAAAACGATAACTCCGCCTGACATTGGAAATAATACCATCTGGTTTAAAGACCATCATAACAACAAGAATTCCGCCAAAGGCAAGCATTCGATATTCAGAGAGAGCTCGTAAATATTCGGGCATAAGGATCAAAATCAGAGCGCCAAAAATAACTCCAACAATGGAGCCCATACCTCCTAAAACAACGATTGAAAGGATGATGGCTGATTCCAGAAAAGTGAAACTTGCGGGGTTAACGAATGTTGTTTTTGCAGCAAAAATCACACCCACAAAGCCGGCCCAGAAGGCGCCAAGACTGAAAGCAATAAGTTTGGTTTTGGTTTTATCAATCCCCATTGCCTGGCAGGCAATTTCATCTTCACGAAGCGCAAGCCACGCCCTGCCAAGACGGGAATTTTGTAATCGGTTCACCACAAAAATCGTTATAATAACAAGTGCAACAACGATGTAGTAGATATAGGTGATTCCAGATGCGAAAGACATATCCATACCAAAAAAACCGGGACGGGGAATGTTTGCTATACCACTTGGCCCCTGCGAGAAATCATTCCAGTTTTCAAGTATGAGCCGGATAATTTCTCCAAACCCAAGGGTCACGATGGCCAGGTAATCTCCTCGGAGTCGTAACACTGGAAAACCGAGCAATACTCCAAGGAATGCTGCAAACAATCCGCCAATGGGTAAAACTGCCCAGAACCCCAAACCAAAATGAAGATTAAGTAATGCGTAACTATATGCGCCAACAGCGTAAAATGCGACATAGCCGAGATCAAGCAGACCAGCCACACCTACAACTATATTCAGGCCAAGACCAAGTACAACATACATAAGTGCTGTGGTCATGATATTTGTTTGATAAGTGGAAAAAAACATGGGAAAAACCAGTGCGAGGACAAGTACCGCAAGGCTTAACGGATAGAGAAAACGCGGTTCTCTTAATATTCGCTGCACAAAAGGTTCAGCAATATCTTTTTTTGCCTTTTTACGTCCGGCACGACGTTCTTTGCGAAGGAGATACACTTTAGCAAGTATTGAAATAACAAAACTGCCAAAGGCTATGAAAAACATATTATCCCAACGCCAGAGTACAGTTCGTTCAATTGGATCAACTTTAATCACCATGATGGGAAAGGTGAGGAAAGCAAACCAGATTGAGATCAGAAATGATCGTTTAAGTTCTTTAACAGGAAACATAGTTGAATACCGGGGTTACACTTTCTTGGTTTCAGCCTTACCGAGTAATCCGGAAGGTTTAAAGATGAGAATCAAAACGAGAAGAGAAAAGGCAAAAACATCTTCATAATCTGAAGATATGTAGCCGGTGGCAAAGCTCTCTGTCAACCCAAGTACCAGGCTACCGAGCACTGCACCTGGTATGGAACCTATACCGCCAAGAACTGCTGCAGTAAAAGCCTTAATACCTGCAATAAAACCAATATAAAAATTTATCTGACCAATATGGGAGGCAATGAGCATCCCGCCGATTGCGGCAAGGGCTGAGCCTATAACAAAGGTTGCGGAAATCACACGATCCACATTTATTCCAACAAGTACAGCCATGGTCTTATCCTGAGCAGTTGCACGCATGGCCTTCCCGATTTTTGTAAACTTGATTAAAAACGTAAGCCCTATCATAACCAAGGTTGTCAAAACAAGAATAGCTAAATCTGATGACCCAACAATATGGGCCACAGGCTCCATAAATTCGAAATCAGGGATAAGCGCTGGAAAGGGAAGAAAATCAGAAGTCTGGGCAAGTAAAACATAATTTTGCAGAAAAATTGACATTCCGATGGCACTGATGAGCGGGGCTAACCTTGGTGCCTTGCGCAGTGGACGATAGGCAAGTTTTTCAATGGTGTATCCATAAGCACTTGACCAGACAGCGGCTGCCAGTCCAGCAATAACCACAATTGCAAGGAGAGGAAAACCGTAAATGGAAAGTACCGTAGCAACAATAAAAGAGGTGAACGCCCCAATCATATATATTTCACCATGGGCAAAATTAATCAACCCGATAATACCATAAACCATGGTATAGCCAAGGGCGATAAGGGCATAAATAGATCCCCTGGTCAGGCCACCAAAAAAGAGTTCAATAAAATAATCCATAATTTTCCAGACAACTTAAAAAGAAGAGCCTGAAACAGAATATTTCTGTTCCAGGCATAATCACACGCGAAATAAAAGCAGTTTATTACTTAACTTCTACATACTGGCCATCTTTCACCTGATACATTGCAAAACCAACACCAACAGCATCACCTTTTTCATCAAAGTGAATAGAGCCAACAGGAGTATCTACATTTTCAGTTTGCAGTGCTTTAACAACTGCTGCCATATCTGTGGAGCCAGCCTTTTCAATGGCATTTAATAACGCAAGAGTTGCAGAATATGCGTTCTCATAAAATTCACCAGGATCTTCATTGTACACTTTTTTAAGCTCATTTCTTGCAACTGCATCAAGGGGATTTTTAGAGTTATCATTGGGACCTGAAGCATATACGCCCTCAGCATTCTTGCCCGCTACCTTTATAAACGAATCACCCTGAACACCATCATCTGAAATAAAGGTGGTATCCATACGTTTCTTTTTCATCATGGAAACAATCTTTGAAGCTTCTGGATGATAGCCACCAAAGATTACCGCATCGGCTCCCTTTCGTTTAATTTTTTGTACAATAGCCGTGTAATCAACAGCACCTGTAGTTACTCCTTCATATAAAACGACCTCTGCTTTTCCTGATTTTTCAATGAGTTTTTTTACGATATCAGCTAACCCCTTCCCGTAATCACCTTTATCGTGAACAACAGCGATTTTTTTCGCTCCAATGGTGTCAGTTGCAAATTCAACAATTTTAATTGCCTGAGCATCGTTATGGGCTATAGTACGGAAAAAGTTAGGATAATCACCCGAGAAAGTAAGGGCTGTATCAGTTGCAGAAGGAGACATTACCACAACGCCTGCTTCCTTATAAATTGGAAGCGCTGCTTTTGTGGCACCGGAACAAATATGGCCAAGAACAACATCCACACCATCAGTTACCAGCTTAGTTGCAGTATTTGTTGCGACTTCAGGTTTACAAACATCATCTTCAATGAGAAGTTCGATTTTCTTTCCGTTAATTCCACCTTTGGCGTTATATTGTTTCACTACAAGCTCTGCTGCTTTAACTGTAGGCAAGCCATATGCTGCAAGATCTCCACTCTGGGCACCAGCAACACCAAATTTTATAGTATCTCCTGCAAAACTTGTAGCAGGAACAACCATGGCAAATCCTAAGGCAACTGCTGTAACGAACAATTTCTTCTGTAATCCTAAACGCATTGTCATCTCCAAAATGTAAATTTTTAAATGTTTACCCAATTCTTCATTGAAAATAGAACGCAATATTGAAAATTGGGCTAAAACTCTCCAGGAATGTTAGTATCATTATCGAGCCATTTAGTCAAAACAAGAAGTCGAGGATACCAACAAACAACTATCACCGATAAATGATGCTTTAACCGGAATAATGCCTTACTAAATATTTTCTTCAAAAAAACACAAGGGAATATTTAATAGTCCGTGCCGAAGTTTTAAGATTAGTGCCCTACTCCATGAAAGCAGCAATAAAAAAACAAGAAGTCCTGGATTGCTATTTGTAACAAAATGTTACAAGTACCCACAGGGCACTTACTTGCAGTTTATCTGCGTTAGCTTATTCCTTTATCTTCCTCTACATAATACAGAGCACATTACTCAGCACCTGAAGATATGTCACAAAAACTTTCAAGTCTCTATTTTTTTGGTCGCCCTTTAAGCCCGATTTACAGTGGCATTATGAAATTGAGAGAATCTCTCTATCACAAGGGATTTAAAAGAAGATACAAACTCGACGTTCCTGTTATCTCAGTTGGTAACCTTACCATGGGGGGCACAGGAAAGACCCCGGTCGTTGCTCTGCTTGCCGCTTTATTACAGGAAAAAGGGTTTAAACCTGCCATCATCTCCAGGGGATATGGGGGAGCTGCTGGCAACAAGGTAAACGTTGTTTCAGATAGAAACAATATCTTTTTGGATGCAAAAGCGGCAGGAGATGAACCATGTTTTCTTGCTTCAACTCTCCATGGAGTTCCTGTGTTAACTGGTATTGTGCGTGTTCTTCCTTGCCGCCATGCGATTATTGAATTTGGTTGCAATGTCCTGATTCTTGATGATGGCTTTCAGCATCTCTCCGTTGAGCGTGATCTAGACCTTGTTCTTTTCAGCGCAGCAACACTGGCTGGCAACAGCAGGGTCTTTCCGGGGGGAGATCTGCGCGAACCGGTTTCAGCCCTTAAGAGATGCGATGCTTTTATTTTAACAGGAGTGACGGAAAAATTAAAAGAACGCTCCCTAAAATTTGGAAAACTACTTCAGAAACGTTATCCTGACAAACCTGTTTTCCACACATCTTATCAAGCAGTAGGAGCTACATCATTAACCGATAACACTCTTCATAAAATAAATACACTGCCAACTCCTCTGTTTGGATTTTGTGGTATTGCCCAGCCAGACCTGTTTCGACGCACAGTAGATTCACAGAAAATATCCCTTTCCGGGTTCTTGCCACTAAAAGATCACCAGCCATTTAAACCCGCACTTATCAAAAGCCTTTCAGATCAGGCTCAAGCAACAAAAGCACAAGGCTTCATTACAACAGAAAAAGATCTTACAAAACTTCACAAAAATGCTTTTAGACTGCCTTGCTTTGCACTCAAAATGGTGGTTAAAACTAAAGAAAATTTCCTTACATTCTTTGAAGAACAGATGGACTCTTTTAGCGCCAAATCCCATGATTCCAGCCACAAATACAGGTAGCGAACGAAGATAGATCTTCGAGGCACTTACTTGCAATTTATCTGCGTTAGCAACTCACTCAAAAATAAATGCTCACCATTAAAGTCTGTGTGATTTACGAAAAAGATGTCTGTTTTTACTCAGTTGTGGCATACCTGACACACATTTTCGTTTATCCTACAGAAAAGCCACACATGCATATCCTGTTGAAAGCATAACGTTTATCGCAATATGTGACAAACCTTTCACTGTGGTACGTTTTTTGCAAATATTCCGTTTAGATTAACTGTAATAACCAATTTTATAAGTAAATAAGGATTTCACATGGCTTCTTTTTCGCTCGATCCCCATCAACATACCTTGAAAAAAACTGTCAGTTGTTCTGGCGTTGGTTTACATTCAGGCGATACTGTAAACCTCAGCATCAGACCTGCAGCTGAGAATTCCGGGATTCTTTTTTATCGCACGGATCTTGATGATAAAAATGGTATCCCTGCTCACATGGACAAAGTAGTTGATACCAGACTTGCAACAACTATTGCCGACAAAGAAATGCAAATCTCCACCACTGAACACATAATGGCTGCACTTCGGAGCTTTGGCGTCGATAATGCAAATATTGAGATTGATGGTACTGAAGTACCCATTATGGATGGGAGCGCTGCTCCTTTTACCTTACTTTTAAAACGTGCCGGATTAAAAAAGCAGAATGCCATGCGAAAAGTTCTGCGTATCACCAAAGAGATCAGCTTCACTTCTGGCGACACCACCATTAAAATCCTGCCCCACAACGGATTCAAAGTAAGCAGTGAGATATATTTCGAAGATTCCTTTATTGACAAACAAGCGTACTCTCTGGATCTCAGCGCGGAAAATTTCAGCAAAGAAATATCTCAAGCCAGAACATTTGGATATGTTGAACAAGTTGAAGAACTTTGGGAAAATGGCTTGGCTCAAGGCGGAAATCTCGACAATGTTATCGCCATTCACTGGGATAGAAAAAGCATTCTAAACGAAGGCGGATTACGTTTCAGCGATGAATTTATTCGCCATAAAGTGCTTGATCTTGTTGGCGATCTTGCTCTGATGGGTTGCCCCATCCTTGGTCATGTAATTGCAAGTAAGAGCGGCCATACACAGCACCTCGGTTTTATGAAAGCAATGGTCGAAGCCACTGACTGCTGGGAGATTGTGGAGCTTAACGCTTGTAAAAACCACTCTAAATTACATCAGGTTGCCCTGTCGACAAAAGCCATGGGCGGACAGATTATTCCTTTTTTCGTGCCTCAACATATTCGTCCAGAATATAATATAGCCACTGTCTCCTGTTGATTTGAACACACTATAGAGTATTTTAAAATCCCCTGTTCTTGCCTTGTGCATCCAGGGGATTTATTTTTCAATCCCTATTCGCCAACAATTTTTACCAGTACCCTTTTTTTTCTCCGCCCATCAAACTCACCATAAAAGATCTGCTCCCAGGTACCAAAGTCCAGTTGACCATCCGTGATTGCAACAACAACTTCCCTCCCCATGACCTGTCGCTTCATGTGCGCATCAGCATTGTCTTCATAGCCATTATGACGATACTGCTCAACCGGCGCATGTGGCGCGAGTTTTTCCAGCCACACTTCATAATCATGATGCAGGCCTGATTCATCGTCATTAATAAAAACACTTGCTGTTATATGCATGGCATTGCACAATAACAATCCGTTTTTTATTCCACTTTCCCGAAGACAGTTTTCAACCTCCGAAGTGATATTTATAAACGCCCTTCTAGTTTCAATTTCAAACCATAATTCTTTTCTAAAATGTTTCATATTGCGCCTTTTAAATAATATTGATAAAGATACCAAGCATTTTCATATATCCCTACAGATATTTCACATTCTTTTTTAATGCCAGCTTGAATAATTATAAAATACTATGATATGCTTCTTTTATCAGTACTTACTTGATGGACTCGTAAAAAGGTCAATTGAGAGATGGCTAAGTAAAAAACTTCAGATGCGAGGCACGTATTTTTTGTTTGATTTCGGCGTACTAGGGTACGTCGTAATTAAACAAAAAAATGCAGCAACGAAGCAGGTGAAGAGTTTTTACGACGCCATCAGTACTTCACTCTTCATGTTTTGGATATCACCCATAAGGAGGTTTTTTTATGTTTCCCTTTTTCAGGACTCTAGTTCCGGCGTCCATATTTATTCTACTTATTCCTGTAACTGTTTTTGCATCAGGAGGAGGCGGAGAAACGCTTGACCTAACGAAACATACTGTCGGATATATATCCCTCCTCCTTTTTGGTATCGCCTACCTGTTTGTCATGGCTGAAGAGGTTACCCATCTGCGTAAATCTAAGCCAGTACTCTTCGTTGCAGGTATTATCTGGATTCTTATTGCAGCAGTATACGCAAGTCATGACTTGCCCCATGCAGCTGAAATTGCAATTCGCCATAATATCCTTGAATATGCAGAGCTTTTCTTTTTCCTCCTCGTGGCCATGACCTATATTAATGCCATGGAGGAACGACTTGTTTTTCAAACTTTGCGTACAAAACTCGTTACTGCAGGCCTTTCTTTTCGTCAAATATTCTGGATTACCGGTGCTCTTTCTTTTGTAATTTCACCCGTTGCAGATAACCTGACAACTGCACTTCTCATGTGCGCCGTTGTTATGGCACTTGGTAAAGATAATAAAAAGTTCATATTACTTGCCTGTATCAATATTGTGGTTGGCGCCAACGCCGGTGGTGCATTTAGTCCATTTGGAGACATTACCACCCTAATGGTATGGCAGAAAGGGATTGTAAGCTTTTCTGAATTCTTTGCCCTCTTCCTTCCTTCCCTTGTTAACTGGGTGGTACCAGCATTTATCATGAGTTTTGCCATTGAAAAAAGTAAACCAGAGGGGAATGGAGAAATAATCATCATGAAACGTGGCGGTATCGTGGTTATGTTTCTCTTTCTTATGACCATTGCCACTGCAGTCAGTTTTCATAATTTTCTCCATCTTCCTCCAATGGCTGGCATGATGATGGGACTTTCCTACCTCAAACTATTTGGATTCTATCTTAAGAAAACTCACAACAGACACGCAAAAGGCATTCCATACGATGCTGGTAAGGCGGAAGAGAGGGTTGGTGACACCGTTGCATTTGATATCTTTAGAAATGTAGCCAGAGCAGAATGGGATACCCTGTTCTTCTTTTATGGTGTTATTCTCTGTGTTGGCGGTCTTGGTTTTATGGGATATTTAGGCTTGGTCTCCCACGTCATGTATGATAGCTGGGGAGCAACATCTGCTAATATTACAGTGGGTTTACTCTCTGCCATTGTTGATAATATCCCCGTCATGTTTGCTGTTCTTACCATGTCGCCAGAGATGTCACAGGGGCAGTGGCTGCTGGTTACGCTCACTGCAGGAGTTGGTGGAAGTCTGCTATCCATTGGATCTGCAGCAGGTGTTGCCTTGATGGGACAGGCCCGTGGCTCATACACTTTTGGTGGACACTTAAAATGGACTCCAGTTGTAGCACTCGGGTATGCTGCATCAATCGCCACGCATTTTCTGGTGAACGCAGGCATGTTCTGATTAATCGTTAAGTACCAGCAAACAGCAACGGCCTCACAGAATTATTTCTGCCAGGCCGTTTTAATTTGTGTCTTATATGTATAGAATTAACGGATTTCAACTCCATTTTGTTTCAACGCCTGTTTTACCTCTGCAATTGGGACTTCCCTGCGATGAAAAATCCCGGCAGCAAGTGCTGCTTCTGCATCTGTCTCATTAAAAACATCAACAAAATGTGCAGCGGATCCAGCACCCGAGGATGCAATTACCGGAATACTGACAGCACTCCTGACATGGTTAATCAACTCAAAATCAAAACCACTATTGGTTCCATCTTTATCAATACAGTTTAACAGTATTTCTCCTGCTCCTAATGCCTCACAGCTTGAGGCCAACTGCACCGCATCAAGGTCACGTCCTTCCCTGCCACCTCTTACGGTACACTGATACCAGCAGTACATCTCTCCTTCAGGCCCGGGTATTATCGTTTTAATCGTATTATGATCAGTATCTTCAGGGGTTTTGACATATACGCGTCTGGGGTCAACTGAAATAACTACGGCCTGCGCCCCATAAACATAAGAAATCTGCTCAATGGAACTCTTACCGGTTTTCTTTTGGGTCTGTAAATATTCCTCAGCGGTATAACAGGCATCGGAACCAATGGATATCTTATCAGCACCTGATCTGAAATATTCAGCAGCAACATCAAGTGACGAATATTCTTTTCCATTACTATCTGTAAACTCACGAATACCACCGCCAATGGTAAGGGGAACAAATACTTTCTCAGAGGTTCTTTGCAAAACTTCAAGCATGGGCTGATCTTCCATTGGAAAATCTCTAAAACCAGTGATATTAAGAAATGTTATCTCATCGGCACCTTCTTCGTAGTAGCGTCTTGCCAGTTCAACAGGTTTACCAAGGTTTCTGACTTCACCTTTGTCACGAACATCGTACTGGTCTCCTTTCGTGACTACCAGATCTCCATTATCGTTGGTACGGACATCCAGGCAAGCGATGACACGTTTGGCCATTTTAGTTTCTTGTGGACTCTCAGATATTGTGCTTTCAGATACAGTAATGGCATTATTAGCGTCTGATTTCAGGTAATTCTCCAAAATCGTAAGACCAGCTTTACCGCTTTTTTCAGGGTGAAACTGGAATGCTGTTATGTTTCCCTTTTGAACACCGCTCACAAACTCTTCACCATAATTACTTGTAGTAAGAAGCCAATCCTGATCACTATCTTCCAACGTTGCTCTGTAAGAATGAACAAAGTAGAGTTTTTCTCCCTTATATCCAGCAAACATGGCAGATTGTTTATGTATATTAACTCCATTCCAGCCAATTTGAGGGACTGAAAGGCTGGTTTCAGAAAAACGCTTTATTTGTCCCTTTAAGATGGAAAGTCCTGCAACACCAGGAGATTCCTCACTCCCCTCGAACAGTGCCTGCAAAGCAACACAAATACCAAGAACTGGTTTGTTCGATTTGATTCGCTCAATCAAAGGTTCAATTAATCCATCACGCTGCAAACGATCCATTACAGATCCATAGCTGCCAACTCCTGGAAAAATTAATCGTTCGGCATTCAGAATATCAGCAGGATTTTTAACATCCTTAACAGAATACCCTAGCTTTTTAATTGCATTCCTGACGCTTCTCACATTACCTGCGCCGTAATCTAATAATGTTATCATTTCTATATTCGTACCTTAAGTCAAAGGCTTATAATATTTTCCATTGGCACAGCCTCGACAGAGACTTTTTCCATCTTTCTCAACATCACGGCAATCCTGAACCCAATCACCACAGCACTCACACTGCACGCGTTTAAGAGGTCTACCGGGCATATCTTCTTTGGGAATGTCCACTTGAACTTCATCAATGGTAAAAAGCTCTTCTTTCGGCATCACCTTGTACGCACCGAGCTGACGTTCATATTTGTTTTCAATTTCCGGGCAATATTTTTTTGAAAGTTCTCGGGATTCTTCACGTGCTACAATCCGTACGGCCTTGCCAGTATCAAGATTTACAAAAGTTGCGGCCATAACTCCGTAGTCAATCCAGCGCATGGATCGTTTTCCAAGGCTGCAACCGGTTACTGATTGAATAGCATCAGTTGCACAACGATCAATCTCAACAAGAACATATAGTTTCTTTCTATCAAGTCCTCTTGGATCCTGAATACCAATCGCTTCAAGCCCGATCATTGACAATCGGACGCCGATAACCTGGCCGGCACAAATATGTCCATGTACTTTTGTTGAACGTTCCAACAAGACATCAAATGATTCCATTATTTTCTCCGGATTCAATAAAAATTATGTGATTCATATGAGACTGACACAATAGTCAGCTGTTTTTCCAGTGTCAACATGTGCTTACAAGGATGGAAAGGAAAACAAGAAAGTAAAATTAAAATTCAAATCCCTTTTGTGCTTTGATTCCTGACTTATAAGGGTGTTTAATCGCTACCATTTCAGTCACAAGATCAGCAAGTTCAACCAATTTTTCTGTAGCATACCTTCCTGTTACAACAACATGCAAGCCTGAAGGTTTTGAGGCAAGAACTTTCAAAATTTCCTGTTCATCAATCATTTTATAATGGGGAAGATATGTGAGTTCATCAAGAATAACTAAAGAATGATTATTTTCCATAATAGTTTTTTTTGCAAATTCCCACGCTTCAAGTGCAGCAGCTTTATCTTGTTCCAGATCATCAGACTTCCAGGTAAAGCCTCGTCCCATCACATGAAAATCAAGCAATGATGAAAACTGTTTTGCAGTTTCCATTTCCCCGTACTTCCAGCTACCCTTAATAAACTGGATGATACAAACCTTCTGTCCATGGCCAAGAGCTCTGAATGCAAGGCCTAGCGAGGCTGTAGTTTTTCCCTTGCCATTCCCCGTGAAAATAGCGAGTAAACCCTTAGTTTTATGAGGCTTGGCGGGTGCCATGGCTAAAACTCCTGTCATACAATTTAGAAACTGCTTCAAGCTCTGTATTTGCAAATACTTTACCGACACAAATAAGGGCTGTTTTTTTTATTCCGGCCTCTTTAACCTGCATCGCTATTGTTTTAAGAGTTCCGAGTAGAATTGTTTCATCATCCCACGTGGCTTTTTCAACTATTGCAACGGGTGTATTTTCTGGATATCCGCCTTTAAATAATTCTTTTACAACTTTTTCAATCATTGAAACTGACAAGAATATGAGCATTGTGGTCTGATGGCCGGCAAGGAGATGTAACTTCTCAAGTTCTGGTACCGGTGTTCGACCTTCCTGGCGTGTAATTATTACTGTCTGAGATATTTCAGGAAGAGTCAGCTCTGCATTCAACGATGCCGCAGCTCCAAAGGCAGAGCTCACACCTGGGACAACATGGTAGGGAATTTCTAAAGCATCAAGTGATTGCATTTGCTCTTTGATTGCACCAAAAATTGAAGGGTCTCCAGTGTGTAGCCTGACAACCTTCTGACCTTTTTTCCAGGCAGTGGATAATACATTTACAATCTCATCAAGATTCATCCCCTGAGAATCATAAATCTCAGCCTTACAATCATCCAGGATCTTACTATTAACCAGGCTTCCTGCATACACAATACAATCTGCATTATCTAATAGCTTCCTCCCTTTAACAGTGATAAGTTCGACATCACCAGGGCCTGCGCCAACAATTGCTATTGGCGGCAGGATATTCATTTGTTCATTGCTGCTCATCATCTGGCTCCCGACTCTTTTTTTTGCCCAACTATTATCTTAATGGGATTAAACTTTTCTATTTCGCCATTTGGATAGGTATTTCGTTTTACCGTTATCTCTCTGATTTCCACATCAAACCCAAGTGAGTATAGAACTTCAGGTGCGATTTTTGCGGTTTTTTCAATAACAGCATTAACAACTATGATCCCATTTATAAGGAGTTTTTCTGAACAAATTTCAATTATATTTTTTAAATTGCCACCACTACCGCCAATAAATACACGATTCGGGTTATCTAATTGCTGCAAAGCATCTGGTGCTTCTCCTTGAATACGTCTCATATTCCATACTGCAAACTTTTTTTGGTTATTCTTTATATTTTGCCATTGCTCACTTTTTTTCTCAATTGCAAGAACCTGTAGTTCAGAATGCAATCTGGCCACTTCAAGACCAACAGAACCAGAACCTGCTCCCACATCCCAGAAAACCCCTTTTGCAGGCAGTCGCAGTGCATGAATTACTGCAGCGCGTACTTCGTTCTTGGTTAGCAGACCTCGGCTATGACAAATTTCATACTCCTGCAAACCAAAATTTGGATACATCTGCTTTTTGCTTCCGGACTTAATAATAATCATCACATTTGGATCAGCGAATTTTTGAGATGCAACTTGGGCAAAGGTTCCGCTAAATATCTTCTCTGATGAAAATCCTAAATGTTCTGCAACATGGATACTATATCCAGAAACAGTTTTTTCACCATATTCTTCAAGCAACTTAAGAGCAATATAGTCAGGACTATTCTTTGGATCTGTGAGCACAAATGTTTTAGGATGGTGCAACAATTTTGAGGCCAACTGTTTATCACTACGTCCATGAAGACTTACAAACCTTGCATCATCCCAAGGGATATTAAATCGCGAAAATGCCAGTTGCATTGACGAAATCTGAGGAGAAACAATGATCTTTTGATCGGGAAAAGACTCTGTCAGTTTACGTCCAATACCAAAGAAAAAAGGATCTCCTGAGGCCAATACAATGACATCACCTTCAGTTAGCAACTCTCTTGTGGTTTCAATACATTGTGCCAGTGGCACAACCGGAATCAGCGGAGGATAACCATCAGATAATCGTAGATTCAGCAGGTTCTCGTACAAACGCTTTGAGGCAATAATACCAATTGATGATTCAAGGGCTGAGCGCAATGAAGATTGCTTGCTACTTGTGGGATCAAAACCAAAAATATAGAGCACTGTCCTCACCTTATGAGTTCCCTCCAGTCTGGAATACTATTTTTTTATTGGTATCCACAAGATACACATTGACTTCAAGACCTGAAATATTGCTTGTATATTCTCTTGCTGCCCCGCACACTTTAGCAATAAAACGTTCTTCCCCATTATCGACCAGTCGACCATATATCTCCCTTGCTGTATTAGATCCTTTTAATTTATTAAGTAATTCCTCATCACAACCAAGAGTCCTTAAAAATGTTAACGCTGCGGGCATCTCAAGTGCCCCATTTCGAACATGGGTTTGGGGAATCTGCATTGCACATTTCATAACTTTGGCCCACATTGCTGAGAGATGGATTTTGGTGAATTTATGCTTACTTGCCTCAACAAGTGAAAAGTGCAGATAATCCCCCATCATAACCTGTGCTTCTTCCGGAAGTTTAAGGAATTCCTGCACTGCCCTTTCAGAAGTTCTTCCAGTTGAAAGAATAATTTCTTTGATTCCCGCTTCTTTGGCTACGTCCATGGACGTTGAAATGGTCGCTGTCCAGGCATCCGCTGAGACAGGTCTAACTATTCCTGTTGTACCAAGTACGGAAAGCCCGCCAATAATACCCAATCTATGATTCAAGGTCTTTTCTGCTAATAGTTCGCCGTCAGGTATGGAAATAGTGATTTCAAAGGAACAATTATGTTGTTCCCCTGAAGCCGACACCGCTTCAGAAACAGCGTCTCTAATCATTTTTTGTGGAACCGGATTAATGGCAGGTTCACCAACAGGAATTGCCAAGCCCCGTTTGGTGACAGTACCGACTCCTTTCCCACCAATAATAACAATTGGCTCTTCTGTGGAAGTTTTCTTAAGTCCAAAGCGAACATATGCCTCAATCTTTGCACCATTTGTCACATCAGGATCATCGCCAGCATCTTTTATGACTGCTGCCATGGCAACCTGTTTCTTATCCGTATTTAGCTTTGACTCAACAACACGAAAATTTACATGACTGCCATCAGGGAATGGTATTTCAACACTCTCCTGTTCATTTCCCGTTAAAAGCAACAATGTGGCAGCTTTTGCTGCAGCAGCAGAACAAGCACCGGTGGTATATCCAGATCGTAATTTTTTCATAGAAGGAAAATAATAATAATTTGAGAAATTAAGACAAGAGACTTCTTTACCATAGAATCGCTACAATAACTACTTTTGACACTTATTTATTGTTTTGTTGTCATTATGTCTATTTTAATTATAGATTTCATGCCATATTGTCACAACGTAAATATATTGTTGACAAGCACAACGCTAATTTCTCTCTGACTTTAAAAAAAATTCACTCGACATCAGCTCCATTAACATTAATTACAAACACTTACCAAACAAACCAGGTTCATATATCATTACTGTCAGACAACATTTGTAAAATTGACATATTGAAAACAATATGATTGAATTGTTTACAAATAGACACATTTCAATGATATATTGACATAACAATACTCATTCAACGAAATTTTTTCTGCACAAACTACCATGACAACCATCGGATATATTTTTCTCGACGTAAACCGTGACGATTTAATTTCCCTTGACCGACAGCGTCGCGCCATTGAAGAATATGCTCAGGGACTTCATTTAACATGCGACGAACTCCTTGTGGAACAATCCTACTCTCCTGTTGTCCCCCTGATGGAAAGAAACGAGGGCGCGCAGATGCTGGCTAATATTCAGGCGGGAGACACAATAATAGCTATGCAGGCTAAGTGGGTTCTGGGAAACCCGAAAACAGCCACTTCTCTTCTTGAAATGCTGAAAGAAAAGCAGATCTCTTTTTATTGTGTCGATTTAGCCGGAAATATTTCAATGCCAACTCAAAGAAAACTACTTAGCTCAAAGGGTATTTCAACCATAGTTTCTCAACTTTGTGAAGCTTTATCCTATGGTGAAAGCAGTAAACATGGTGCAGCAATCCGTGCAGGAAAAGCAAGGTTAAAAAAAGAAGGGAAATATTCGGGTGGTCCTGTTCCTTTCGGTTGGCAGGTAGGCGATGACGGGAAGTTACAACAGGATCCAAACCAACAGGCATTTATCAGGAAAATGGTACAGCTTAAAAATGACCGTTGGTCTTATCGGGATATTTCAATTAAAATGCAGGAAGAGCATGGTCTCAAACTCTCCCACGAAGGGATTCGACGAATTTTACTTAAAAATTCCCACAGGATTTAATTGTGATAAACTCGTGAAAAAAGGTACGAAATAAGATGGACAGAACAACCTCCTATGCAATATAGAAAAGTGGCATGATCTGTTCCAGAAAACAAAAAAAATCCTGTTCTTCCTTTAAAAGAGAAGAACAGGATTTAAACAATACCGTGTATCCGCCACCAGGACAGAGATGGATATTAAAACTAAAAAGAAACTAGGAGCTTGTGCGAGAATGCCCTTTCGGACAGGCTCCTAGTTGATAGCTTCAGCCAGTTTAGAGCCAGCTTTAAACTTAGCAACATTTTTTGCTGGGATATCAATGGTTTTTCCGGTCTGGGGATTGCGTCCTTTACGTGCTTCACGCCTGGAAACAGAAAAAGTACCGAAACCCACTAAAGTTACTTTGTCACCATTTTTCAAGGTGTCAGCGATGGCAGCTAAAGTGCTGTTCAGTGCTTTCTCTGCTGCAGCTTTGGAAATGTCAGCAGCACCTGCAATATTCTCTACTAATTCCTTCTTGTTCATGAATCCCTCCCGGAGACTACTTTATAATTAAATGGATGCAGACTGTCTGCTCCGCTTATCACTATTATGCTTTAATAAAAGGCTGATTAATTGTCAAAAGAAAAAAAAAGGATAAAACTGATTTTTTTGGGTTAACCTTTTCAAGACTCTCCTTTATAATCACGCTTTTACATACCATAACTGATTAGTACACTAGTTGAATACTCATTCACTATCAAGAACAAAATCAGTACAAAGAAGAATTATCAATTTGCTTCCAGGCCTTCAAATACGTGGTTTCAGATCGACAAGGACCCTGGCAAAGCCCAAAGATTCGAAGAAATGTATAATTTCAACACGCATAGCTGGATTGAGCCCTTGCATAGCATCTGTTCCGCAGAGTTCCAAAACCACGTTTGTTCCATTTGGTCTTACACGGCACCCTGAAAAATTTCGTGCCAACAGAAAATCCTCACATTTCTCAACAAGTTCCAAAAACTCTTTTTCTATGCGTGTTCCCTCTGGCAAACGGGTAGCAAGGCAGGAATTTGAAAGTTTATCATGATTGGAAAAATGAAAGCCTTTCGCGAGACTCCTGATTTCTTCTTTATTCAAAGCGGCATCAAGCAATGGCGTTTTTACATCGAGTTCATGGATAGCACGAAAACCGGGTCTGTTACTTTTCAAATCATCAACATTGCTTCCATCAAGTAACCATGAGGCATGTAACGCTTCCTGCTTGCGTTGAAAACTTTGATACATTCGCTTTTTACAGAAATAACATCGTTCATTGCTATTCACAACAAATTCTGGCCAGTGCAAAGGGTGTAGTGAAATTTCGAAAATCCGTTTGCTGCTAATCCCTAATTCACGAAGCATTGCGACAGCATCAACCGCTTCTTGGTGAGATATCAGATCAGACTTCCCACGAAACACAAAAACATTCTCTTTGCCCAATGCCTCACAGGCAGCGTATAACAGGAGAGTTGAATCCACACCTCCTGAATATGCCACGGCAACACGATTATATTTTCCTATTTCATGTAGCAGGGATTGGTATTTATTCGGACTATCCAGTTGTTTCCCTCTTTATTCGTCAGCATCAGGAAGAAGTTCAGCAGGTTTATTCAGCAAAAACCTACCATCACTTATCCACCCTTTGAGGGTTTCTGCAATTTCTCTTGCCATTGGAAGACTTGACAGAGGTGCAGTGGTAACCTTTTTACCATTTACCTCAATGGTTCCCGTCTTCAGTTGTGCATAACTCACTTCACCATAGGTTCTGTTAATTCCGTTTGAATAATCATATCCGTAATCGATAACCTGTGTGAATAGTTCATCATCTGAGACACCTGTAAAAGCTGCCATTTCAGCATTCAGGATTGGGATAGGAATCCCCAGACCCACAGCCATTGTATTGCCGTATCCCAAGATGGAAATTCCGCGAATAAAGCGGGAAGACATCTTTTTCATATCACCCTGCACCATGATTGTACCGGAAGGCCTCACAGGGGTGCCATTTTCACGCCTTGGTGCGTTTGGATTGTGCTGGGTTCCAGGTGATGTAACATAACCGACCCCGCCACCAAGAAAGATTCTGGTTCCAATACCTATGGTTTTATAATGGGGATCATTAAATAAAGGACTCAGTTCACCGGCACTGCAATAATTAGCATTCCTGCAATTGGGTTTTAAAGTCCCCATATATGTATGCACAACCTTATCAGAAAGATTCACTGCACAGTTATAATTCTGGTATCCATTACGCGGATTACACAAAACCGCAGCAGGGAGTTCATCGAGGGTGAACTCTTTTTTCATTTTCCTTCCTAGATAGCAATCAGTTCCGTAGGCCTTTGCCTCAAGGAAAACTTTTTTACCTGCAAGTAAATCTTCAATAACGTGTCCACCACCATAAAGAAATTCACCAGGATACAGTTTGTTTAATGGGTCATCCTCGACGGGTTCGGTGGCGCCTATATAACAATCGACTGCGGCAAGACCTGCATAGGCAGAAACCTTGTTTATCCATACTTTGGAAGCTTTAATGGTGGGCGTCATCTGACCAAAATTCAAAAAAGCACCAGAAGAGCACATGGGAGAAAAAGTTCCGGTGGTGACAACATCCACTTCTCTTGCTGCACCTTCAGCACCCTTGGTTTTTACAATCTCAACCATTTCCTCGGCAGTAACAATTACAGCCTCCCCGGTTTTAATTCGGGCATTAATTTCTTCGTAAGTCTTTTGTACTGGTGTATCGCTCATGGCATGTTTTTCTCATTTTATCAAACAATTTAAATATATTAAACGCTAATGCGTGAAAACCGTAAATTCATTAGACAGTGAATATATCTCGGCATGAACGCTTATTCCAGACATTTTTACAACTTGACATACTTTTTCCTTTGCCCTACATTCCGCTGTTACACTATGATAACCCAAAATAGACTCTATATTCATAATCTAAGGAATAACAATGGCTAAAGACCTCACTCCAGTTCGGGACGGTATTGATAAAATAGACAACACCATCCTGGAACTCCTTAAAGAAAGGCTCTCTCTTGCCAAATCCATTGGCAAGTTAAAAGATGACAGTAAACGTGCCAAATGGGATCCCTTACGTGAAAGGCAAATTTATGACCGGTTAACCGAACTGAACAAAGGGGTTTTTCCCGATGAAGCTCTGCACTCCATATTTCATGAAATCATCACTACATGCAGACTCTCTCAGCAAAAAGTTGCAGTCGCCTACCTTGGTCCCGAGGCCACATTTACCCACCTTGCAGGAGTTAAATACTTCGGTCAATCTGCAACATACAGCCCTTTGGAATCCATTGAAGATGTCTTTTCAGAGGTGGAAAAAGGCAGAACTCAATACGGAATTGTTCCTGTTGAAAACTCCATTGAGGGCTCAGTTTTTTCCACACTTGATTCATTTATGAAATATAGAACAAAGATTTGTGGCGAAGTACGGATGGAGATCACTCACAATCTTGTCTGCAAGTCCGGTGATATCAAGGATATTCAGACCGTTGCCTCACACAGTCAACCTCTGGCCCAATGCCGTGAATGGTTAAGGAAACATATCCCTTCCTGCCCCACGTTACCTGTATTTTCCACAGGTGCAGCAGCCCAGATGGCAGCCAATAACCCAAATATAGGTGCAATTGCGTCCTCTCTTGCAATTAAGACTTACGATCTGCAGGTGGTCGTTAAAGGAATTGAAGATTATCGTGGCAACACAACACGTTTTCTCGTTATTGGTAAAGAATCTCCATCTCCAAGCGGAGAAGATAAAACATCTCTACTTTTGAGTTTCATGGAACGTCCCGGGGCATTGAATGAAATCCTGAGTATAATTGCAAGAGCAGACATTAATCTTGCCAAAATTGAATCCAGACCTATCAAAGGGAAGCAGTGGAAATATCTCTTCTTCCTGGATCTTGTAGGTCATATTGCTGATCCCAAAGTCAAAGACTGTTGTAAGACATTAAATGCGCTCTGTTCCTATTACGAATGGTTGGGCTCTTACCCGGTATCTGACAGCTTACCCGCCGATGCGTGACATCTGCCCCGAACAATTCAGCTGATCTTCTGCCAATGTATGCCCTTTGGGTTTATCAAGGATAGTCTGTCTGATAAGCCCACAGATTTCCGCATCTGTTGCCCCGCCACGTACGAGTGCTTTCAAGTCCGCCTCTCTATCATGAAGCAGGCATGCCCGCAATCGACCGGCAGAAGTCAGCCGTAATCGATTACAGGTATCACAGAAATGATGACTTATGGGGCTGATAAATCCGACCTTACCCTGCAAACCATCCTCAGTTTTTAAAGAGAAAACCCTGGCCGGACCATCCATCCTGCGTCCGAGCAGAGGATCTAGTGTACCAAGGGTCGCAATCAGAGTTTGAAGGTCAGTGGATGAAATGAAAGAGGCCTCTTTCCAGGTTGAATCATTCCCCACCGGCATAAATTCAATAAAGCGTACCTGGTAAGGACTGCTCAGGGCAAGCCTCGCAAAATCCACAAACTCATCATCATTTACGCCCTTCATGGCTACCACATTGAGTTTCACGTCAAACCCCAGTTCACCTGCTGTTTTTATTCCTTTCCACACCTGGTCAAAGAGATCTGCACCTGTAATTTTTTTAAACCGTTCCGGTTGCATGGTGTCCAGTGAAATATTGAGTTTTCTAATCCCTGCATCATACAAACCTTTTGCTTTTTCGTGCAGTAGAACCCCATTGGTTGTGAGTCGAATTTCGTCCAAACCAATGATCTGTGACAGGGAAGATATGAAATCCATAACGCCTTTGCGCACCAAAGGCTCACCACCTGTAAGACGAATTTTATTCATCCCCATACCCACCACAAGACGAACTATTCGAAGTAACTCCTCGTAACTTAGCAGTTCTTCATGGGGTAGCATTTGCAGACCGCCTTTCTTATTTTCGGGCATACAATAAACACAGCGAAGATTACAGCGATCGGTAAGGGAAAGACGCAGATAAGAGATAGTTCGCGAAAACATATCCACTAATCCTTTGGTATTCTGAGTTTTTTCGTTTATATTTTCCATATGTCAGTGTTTGATGGACTCGTAAAAACTCTTCATCTTCTTCGTTACTGCAAATTTCTTATCTTTTCAACGTACCCAGGTACGCCGAAAAGATAAGAAATTTCCGTGCCTCGAAGATGAAGAGTTTTTACGAGTCCATCAAACACTGACATATGGAAAATATAAACGAAAAAACTCAGAATACCAAAGGATTAGTGGATATGTTT
>CAMZLK010000007.1 GCA_947311475.1 uncultured Desulfocapsa sp. | reverse complement strand
TGCATGTTACCTACCCACACCTTGCAAAGGAAGGTCTACATATACTTAACCAACTGTTTTTACGATATCTGAAAATTGAACATCTCGCAAAAGTGATATTTATACGCAGTTCTAACTTACTGAATTTACGTTGTGTAAATATTTGTGGGTAACAGACAGTCCTAGTTGACGGGACTTTTTTTTCCGATTATGCTTTTCATTGGTATTTTCAGGTGCTCATGTGAGAGCTTAAATGGGAACCCGGTGTAAATCCGGGACGGGCCCGCCGCTGTAACCGGGGACGAACATTACAACATGTCACTGGCTGTTTCTCAGCCGGGAAGACGTAATGAAGTAGGATGAACCGGAAGTCAGAAGACCTGTCTGAAAATATTTGTGCTAAAAGCACAACCAGAGTATGTCTTCCGTGGATAAGAAGGCAGGTACAATTCGTGGGAAATCAGGGCATCCTCGAATCAATTTTTTGGTTCGGGGCTTTTTTTTGCCCGGATCTTCATGAATTTAAAGGAGAATGCATAATGCGTAACACAATTAAAAAAGCTATTATTCCTGGGATTATGCTGGCAGTGATGCTTGCAACAGGAAGCTTGATGGCTTCAGAGAAAACAATCAACAATAATGGTGACACAGCCATTGTTATTGCAAGTTTTGGCACCACTGTTCCCAGTGCGGTGACGGCAATCATGAATATCGTCGATCAGACAAAAGTCGCTTATCCAAATACAGAGGTGCGGGTAACTTTTACCTCAAACATTATTCGATCAATATGGAATGAGCGACAGACCGATGCGCAAAAATGGCTTAATGACGGGATTCCAAAAGAAATCCTCTATGTAAAAAATATCATCTCAACCATTGGCGACCTGCAAGAAGACGGGTATCGCAATATTATTGTTCAACCCACCCATATGTTCTATATGGAACAATCCCAGGATCTGAAATCCTATGTTGACGGCCTGGCATCCATTCAAACAACCAAAGACAAATGGAGTCCTTTTGACAAACTGGTCATGGGACGTCCGGCGCTTGGCATGCCCGGTGATCGGTACGATTACCATACAGACATGGCAGATGCTGTGGCCACACTTGCAAAAGACGCCGAACTTGCAAAAAAAGAAGATGCCATGTTGGTATATATGGGGCATGGCAATGAACACTGGTCTACTGGAATCTATGCTGAAACCCAGAAAAAAATGCGTGAAGTGTACCCCGAGATCAGTACTTTTATCGGAGTGGTGGAAGGAATGCCGGGAATTGATGACTTTTTGAGCCATCTTCAATACGCAAAAACAAAGAAGATCATCTTAAAACCCTTTATGATCGTTGCCGGGGACCATGCTACAAATGATATGGCCGGCCCTGGCGCTAATTCCTGGTTATCCATTCTCACCAAAGAAGGCTATGATGTGCATCCAGTATTAAAGGGACTGGGCAGTAATGATGCATTTGCAAATCTCTTTGTTAAGCACATAAAAGATACTGCAGATGAACATGGAATCATCCTGCATTAAAACAATCGCTGTTTGACAGCAAAATTCCGGATTCCTTTGGAACCCGGTTTTTTGTTTCAATATAATTTGACAGAGTAGATATGAAAGGAACATTTTACGTGGTGGGTGTAGGGCCCGGTGATCCGGAACTTATAACCCTGAAAGCCATACGAATACTAAAAAAATGCAAGATCTGGCTGACACCAGCTGCACAAAAAGATGGCCGCAGTACAGCACTCACCATAGTCAGTGAAAGCATTGATCCTTCTGGAAAAGAGATCCTCCACCACTTCTTCCCCATGAAAAAAATTCATATGGGAAAAGAACCTGATGCAGAGGTTAAAGATGCCTGGAAAAAAGCCGCTGCTGCAATCAACGCACGGTTGGAAGCTGGCATGGACGTGGCTCTACCCACCCTTGGCGACCCTGCCATTTACTGCACAGGTTTTTATGTTTATGAAACCCTGCTAAAACTGAACCCGAAGGCCTCAATCACAATAATCCCCGGTATTTCGGCCATTGGCGCCACAGCTGCTGCCGCAGGAACGCCTCTCTGTCTTGGTGATGACAAGGTGGTGGTCATTCCAGCCATTTTTGAAAGTGATAAATTAAAAGAAATGCTCACCCAGTTTGACTCAGTGGTCTTTATGAAAGTCCACAAATCCATGGATCGTCTCGTACCTCTTCTTGAGGAGCTGGATCTGCTGGACAAAGCAGTACTGGTGGAACGAACCAGCATGGAAGATCAACAGGTGCACCACGATTTAAAAGCAATAATGAAAAAGGAATTACATTATTTTTCCACACTGGTTGTGCGAAAAAGCTGTTCCATCAGCAGATGATCCGATCAGGAGCATTAAAAACATTCAAACGTCCCGGCCTTGCATAGCCAACAAGTGTCACCCCCGCACGACGGGCAATGGCAAGGCCCAACGACGATGCCGAGGTACGGGACATCACTATGGGAATGCCGATCCGGGCACATTTCAGAACCATATCTGAGGTAAGGCGACCTGTGGTGTAAATTGCACCTTTAGCCGGAATTTTTCCCATCAAAATTGCCCCAATCACCTTATCCACTGCGTTGTGGCGTCCAACATCTTCATAAAACCCCTGTAAGCGGCCATCTGCCCACATACCACAACCGTGTACACAGTGGGTTGTGGAGCCAAGGGGGGATTGCTTCACCAGCTCCCGAATAAACAGACCTATTTCATCAAGGGTAATGGTGCATTCCTGGAGAGGATCAAAAGCACCTTCAAGCATCTCCCGTGATATTTTCCCGGTTCCACCACAACCGGAAGTAATAATTACTTCTTTGGGTTCACTCCCCTCTTCCACATCAGCATGCACTGAAATACGACCTTCCGGACAGACAAGAACTTCTCGTACCTGCCCAACTTCTGTTATATACCCCTGACCAAACAGAAAACCAGCTCCAAATTCTTCAAGTCCAGTAGCCAGAACCATGGAGGCCCCGATTTCTTTATCGTTGAGAGCAACTTTGTATGGTTCTTCAATGGCCAGGGTTTCTTCCCGCTCTTCACGGCCAGTGCTACTTATGACCACGGTCTTCTGCTTCGTTGTAATCTGATTATCCATTTATTCTACAATACGTTATTTGATGGACTCGTAAAAGCTCTTCATCTGCTTCGTTGCTACATTTTTTGTTTAATTTCAACGTACCTTAGTACGCCGAAATTAAACAAAAATGTGCGCCTCGCATATGAAGCTCTTTACTTAGCCATCGAGATTTTAACCTTTTTACGAGTTTGTCTTATTTGAATTATAAAACCATGCTCCCGCCAAAGCAGCTTTCTCGATCCCCACACGCCCTTCAGGGATTTCGATAAGAACATCAGAGGCAGCCATAGCTTCAAGGCGACTCATACCATCTACAGGTACAGCCACAAGAGAACCATTTTCATGCTTTACTCTACCATAAATCAGTTGAGTCCATTTTTTCTGTCCATTGAGCTGTTTAGCCACAAGTACTTTGCTTTTTGGAGGGAATGGGTCTGAAAATCCCATCAACTTTCTAACCCCGGGCAAAGCCAGTAATAGCAAGGCCACATGGTTTGATGGCGGGCCACTTGGTAGATTAAACACAACAGCATTCCCGACCCGTCCCATACAGGCACCCTTCCCCGGCCCGATGCGAACACGATGAAAAATTTTTTCCATACCAATCTGCTCCATGGCCCGCATGGTAAGATCCTTATCGCCATCAAGCACACCGCCGCATGTTATTAAAACATCCACCTGCTGCACTAATTGTTTAAATCGCTCCTGTAGGCGCTCAAGGTTATCACGCAGAAGAACTGTAGTGGCCCTTATCCCTAACTTCTGCAGTTCAGCCGCGGCTGTCACCATATTACTTGCCGCAACTTTACCAGGACTAACCGGTTCACCCGGCAATAGCAACTCACTTCCCGTTGCAACAATTGCAACCCTTGGTACGGAATAACAACTGACCTCATTTACTCCGGCTGCCGCCAACAGACCAAGACGAGCTGGACTTAACAAATCTCCAGGTCTCAACACTACCTGATTCTCTACGATATCACTGGCCTTGTGCAGAATATTGCGTCCTGCCTGTGCATCGGCAAGGGCAATTACCTGCCCACCTTCAACCGCTGCAAACTCAGACGCCAATACAGCTGTTGCACCGACTGGAATGGACGCACCTGTCATGATCCGTATGGCAGTTCCCGGTTTGACACAAAGCCCATCAGTATCATCCCCGGCAGTCAGGGCACCAGCAACAGTAAGTGTTATGGGACGATCAACTGCCGCATTGGCAATGTCTGTGGAGAGCACGGCAAAACCGTCTTTCAGAGAAGAGTCAACCGTTGGACAGTTTGTCACGGCAAGTATCTCATCGGAACAAATTAGACCGAGTGCCTTATCAAGTGGTACAAGCAGCGTTTTCAGCGGGCTGAGCTGATTAATACGTTGATGTGCCTGACCTAAAGATATCATAGCTTTCCTTTATGTTCCAAAACTGCGGCAACGAAGGGGATGAAGCAAACAATTCAAGCAACAACATATCGTTTTCTACCATTTTCTTTTGCTTTATAAAGCGCCCGATCGGCACCAGACATTACTGTTTCCAGAACACAATCCGGATCAACCGGAACCTTGATCAATCCAATGGAAACAGTTACCACTCCAAAGGGTTGGTTCCCTTTATGAGAAATGGCCAGATCTTCAATGGTGGCTCGCATCCTGTTCACCAGACGTTCTGCTTTTTTGATCTCTGACTCGTTGAAAATGAAACAAAATACCTCACCACCGATGCGAAAACAATAATCTCCTTCCCTTTGTAAAACGTTATTCATAACTTCAGCGATCCGCTGCAATACCAGATCCCCTTGAGGTTGTCCGTAAGTATCATTGTAACGCTTAAAATAAAGCATAAGCAGAATAGTAACGGTTGTTCCACCAAAAACAATGCCGCCCTGCATCAAGTTCGTCAGGAATCAAACGCAGCTCATCTGTCATGTCTGATGCAACTTTCGCTATAATTGCCTGGGAATTTCTAATATTTTCAGCTCTTGTCTGGATGGCTGTAAGATAACTCTGTTGGAGTTCATACTCCTGCCTGCTCGCAACACCCTTAGAAATAAAACCACTCCCGGTTCCACGGACACGACCGATAGACTCTGCAAGATAAGGTATTTGTTTGTCGAGGATATCTATTAAGTAGTAAGTGTCCAGTTCCGGGTCAAGAATCAAATTGGATCGATCTGCAGTGAGCTGCATCAACTGGAGAATCCCGGTAATAAGATTGCTGTACTTTGTAAAGAGCTCCAAACGTTGTGCGTAAGGGAGATCCACTTGAAAAAGCGTCTGTGCCTGGTCATACAGGAAATCGGATTCAGTCGCCAAATGAAACTCTTTCACTTTTTGCATCCAGGTCTGTTGATGGAATCTGTCAAGAAATTGATTTTCCAATCTCTTCAGATTTTCACGGCTTTCACCATCTTTCCAGAGGGCAATTTGGGTATATCCTCTAATTTTCTGGAGTTCAGTCAAGCCACCATACAGATATTCAATCGCCCCTATACCAATAAGTTCTTTTGGGTAAACTCATACTGTTTAATTTGGTCGAAAACAGAAAAAGAGAGCGTCACTGAGAGCAAAATAATGGGAATGATCGTGGCAAGTAAATAACGTCTAAGATTTGACTTGTTTTCTATTTCGTGACCCATGAGCTCTGTACTGTTGTTCCTTTTTAAAAGTGATGGACTCGTAAAAACTCTTCATATGCGAGACGCACATTTTTTATTTGATTTCGACGTACTGAGGTATCTTTAAATTAAACAAAAAAATGTAGCAACTAAGCAGATGGAGAGTTTTTACGACGCCATCAAAAGTGGCTGATGATTATAAAATATCAGAATTCGGAAAAGAAGTAAAACAACATCCCTATCTTCTCCGTACTCCAGAAAGGGAGCGAAGGTATCAAATTTTCTGCTGAACTTTCCACCTGAGCAGCATATAAGCTGCGAGCCCATAAAACAGGGCCAGCAAGCTATGAAGGATGATAAATTCGTAAAAAGGTCAAAAACAGGATGGACTTGTAAAAAACTTCATATCCGAGGCACGGAAATTTACCATCTTTTCAACATACTAAGGTACGTTGAAGAGATTATAAATTTGCAGTAACGAAGGAGATGAAGAGTTTTTACGAGTCCATCAAGGATAAAATGGCACACAAAAGATTATACGTTAGAATTCCAATTGCAGGTGAAGCAGTTTTGTCAAATAAACATGGGGTACTCACAGGGTGATTTTATCCTATCACCTTTATAAAACAACTTTAAGAAGTTACGTTTAAAACTGGACATTTTCTCTCAAACAAGATATCCTTAGTTATCCTGTAAATATTGTTTGAGAGATATCATGCTT
>CAMZLK010000006.1 GCA_947311475.1 uncultured Desulfocapsa sp. | reverse complement strand
GAAAGCAATGCACGCTTCAGCATTTTTCAAAATCAGGAGCATCTATGTTCAGAGTTCTCTTTCAAACTGAAGTGATGAGAGCCTCTTCCATCAATCCATGTTAAATAATATTTTTCTACAATAAAACAAGATGGCGTCGTAAAAACTCTTCATCTGCTTCGTTGCTACATTTTTTGTTTAATTGTAGAAAAATATCATTTAACATGGATTGATGGAAGAGGCTCTCATCACTTCAGTTTGAAAGAGAACTCTGAACATAGATGCTCCTGATTTTGAAAAATGCTGAAGCGTGCATTGCTTTCTCGTTGACTTTAATTGTCCGGTTTTGTAGTAAAAGTAGTACTGCTAATGAGAGAATTGTTTTGGATTGGCCTGAGAAATGGTGATACTTTTTTTAAATTTATAAGGAGAATTTAATGAAGAAAATTTGCAAATTACTTATTTTAGTTGCCATGGTACTGTCGTTGGCATCAGTTGCTTATGCAGAAAAAACCTTACGTATCAGTCTGCAATTACCGTTGAAACACCATCTTGGACAGAATTTACTCAATTTTCAAAAGGAAGTGGAGAAGGAGAGTAACGGTAGCTTAAAAATTGAAATTTATCCTTCTGCCCAGCTGTATAAGGATAAAGAGGTTCCACAGGCGGTTGCTTCAGGAGCCGTTGAAATGGGTGTTGCTTCTCTTACTCGTTTCGCAGGAACAATCCCTGCGGTGGACATCTTTTATGTTCCTTTTATGTTTGACAGCCCCGAAAAGGTGGTGAAGGCGACAACCCCAGGGAGTGCCATTCGCACCTCACTTGATAAAGCTATTTTAGGGACTGGAACACGAGTTCTCTGGTGGCAGGCATATGGAAGTTCTATCCTTTTAACAAAAAAAGATATAATCAAAACTCCTGCTGATATGAAAGGAAAGAAAGTAAGGGTTTTTGGGAAAACACTGGGTGATACAGTTGTTGCTTTAGGCGGTGCTCCCACCATGATGTCTGGGTCCAAACAGTTCCTGGCCTATCAGAGAGGTACCGTTGATGCTGGTATGACAGGAATCACGGCTGTAAAATCAAGAAAGCTATATGAAGTGATGGACCATATGACACTGACCTATAATGCTGATATTGAATTTATCGTAATCATAAACGAAAAAGTATGGCAGGGATTGAGTGACAGTGAGCGGGCTATTATTACTAAAGCCGGGCTCCGGGTTGAAAAAGAACTTCGTGAAAAGATGGGTGCCATTGAGATGGATACTTTAAAATGGGCACAGGATAAAATTAAGGTTGTTGATTTAACCGATGCCGAGCGTAATGAATGGCGTGAGGCTACAAAGCCTGTGGTTAATAAGTACATGGAACGATCCGGTGACCTTGGTAAAAAACTCGTAATGGAAGCTGGAAAACTGTAAAACCTGTCCTGAAAATGGATCCGATGTACTTTTTAGCAATGTCGGATCCATGCCGTGGTGCATGAATTGATCCAGATAATTGACAAAGTAACAGAGATTTGTGCCCATCTTGCCGCATGGTTGTTCTTTTCCATCGGGGCTATGATTACCTATGAGGTTGTCATGCGGAAGGTGTTTAACATGCCAACGATCTGGGTTGATGAAATAACAAGGTTCGTCCAGGTTTGGGCGGTATATCTTGCCAGTGCACATATTTTAAAGAAACGGGGGTTGATTACAGTTGAACTCTTTACCTCTTCTTTAAGTAAGGGGAAGTTCAAAGTACTGGAGACTCTTTCACTCCTTGTTATTGCCTTCTTTTCGATTATTGCTGTCTATTATGGCGCAGGGGTGGTTTTTGAATCCATTGAAATGGGGAGAAAGACATCGACCATGTTGGGGGTACCTAAATGGATGACTGAAAGTGCTGTTCCCGTCGGTTTTGCTTTGCTCTTTATTCAGACTCTTGTTGAGCTTGTGAAATTACTTCGTGGAGATAGTATTGCTGGCGAAAACGGTCATAACGTTTGATGGGCTCGTAAAAACTCCTCATCTCCTTCGTTTCTGCAAATTTACAATCCCTTCAACGTATTTAGTACGCTGAAAAGATTCTAACGCAGATAAACTGCAAGTAAGTGCCTCGAAGGTCTCTCTTCGTTCGCTATCTGTTGCTTATGCTAATAATTTGAGTTTGAAACACTTATATTTTCTTGTTTTTTATTACAGCTTTTCAGGAGTAAGGTCCTAAATTCCCGTGCCTCGGAGTGGAAAATTTTTTCAGATCCATCCCATTTTGACCTTTTTGCAATTTTACCTGGTTTAAAATAAAAACTTTTCATGACAACAATTCTGATCCTCTCTGCACTTGTTTTTCTTCTGCTCCTTCGGGTTCCTGTTGCGTTTTCGCTTGGCGGGCTTGGTCTTTTTCTTCTGATAATAAAAGGATTCACCCTCACAATGGTTCCGCTGGCACTTTTTAGTGCCATGGACAGCTTCCTGCTTCTTGCTGTACCCTTGTTTCTGCTGATGTCAAATATCCTGCTTAAAGGTGGGATTGGCAGAGATTTGTTCAGGGCAGTTCAGAGTTGGGTTGGGCATTGGCCTGGCGGCTTGGGAGTCGCAACTATCATTAGTTGTGCTATATTTGCTGCAATTTCAGGATCTTCCATTGCTACTGCTGCAACAATTGGAACAGTGGCAATCTCTGAAATGACTGATCGAGGCTATCATCGTCCCTTTGTTCTTGGATTGATGGCAGCAGGCGGTACGCTGGGAATTCTGATCCCTCCATCAATCCCCATGATTGTTTATGGCGTGATAACAGAAGAGTCAATTATCAACCTGTTTCTGGCAGGTGTTGGCCCCGGTCTTTTTCTTGCCACCCTCTTTATTGGTTTTTGTTTTCTGTATGCCAGGTTCGGCAAAGGATATGAGGCAACAGCGAAAGCCACCTGGAAAGAACGCAAGGATGCAACATTACTTGCCACTCCCACCATAATTCTTGCAGCCATTGTTATCGGTGGGATTTATGCCGGATGGTTTACTCCCACAGAATCTGCAGGGATTGGTTTTGCTGTCTCCCTGATTATTGTCTATGGAATGCGTCGTATGACCTGGCTTAAAATGAAAGAAGCCGTTCATGATTCCATGAAGACAACGGTTACAATTTTCCTGATCATTGCAGGAGCAAAATTATTTGGTAAGGCGATTACGCTTTATCGTATCCCCTATGAAATTTCAGAGGCTATAACCATAAATATTTCACAACCCGGATTCTTTATTGTCATTATCTGTGTGGTGTTACTTATTATGGGATTTTTCCTTGAGTCTCTTTCCATGCTCCTGATTATGATGCCGGTGCTCTATCCTTCTCTGGGAGCTCTTGGCATTGACCCAATATGGTTTGGTGTTCTTTTTGTTGTGATGATTGAGTGTGCGTTGATAACCCCGCCTGTGGGGCTCAATCTTTTTGTGATTCAGGCTGTGGCCCAGGCACCTATTTCGGAAGTGATACGAGGAGTCTGGCCTTTTATCGTCATCATGCTGGGTACTGTTCTGCTCCTCTGGTTCTGGCCGGACCTGGCTCTTTATATACCCTACAAACTATAGAAAACTTCACCGAAGTACGTTGTTAAGACCTTTAGTGCTTTACTCCATAATTCCAGCAATAAAAAACATGAATATATGAGAGTTGAATAATATCAAGAATTTATGGATAGCAACAGATGGCGAACGAAGAGAGACTTTCGAGGCACTTACATGTAGTTTACCTGCGTTAGCTCATATCAAAGTTTGATGGACTCGTAAAAACGCTTCATCTCCTTTGTCACTGCAAATTTATATTCTTTTCAACGTATCTTAGTATGCTGAAATGATTCAAAATTTCCGTGCCGTGGATATGTAGTTTTTTATAAGTCCATCCCATTTTTGACTTTTTTACGAGCTTGTCAAAATTTCACATTATGATTTGAACTATCACTTTCTTTTTCTGTAGAGCAAGGAGTTTTTATGGAACTGAAGTATAAAAGAATACTGTTAAAATTGAGCGGTGAAGCCCTTATGGGGGCTGACTCTTTTGGTATTAACACCGATGTTCTTGAACAAATTTCCTCTGAAATTAGAGAGATTATAGAGCTTGGCGTTGAAGTAGGCATTGTTATTGGTGCCGGTAATATTTTTCGTGGTGTAAAAGGTGCCAGCCAGGGAATGGATAGAACTGCAGCAGATAATATGGGTATGCTGGCAACGGTGATAAATTCACTTGCCTTACAGGATGCTCTTGAACGTGGGGGAGTGGTCACCCGTGTTATGTCTGCTATCCCTATGCGACTTGTTTGTGAGCCCTATATTCGTCGCCGTGCCACTCGCCATCTTGAAAAAGGGCGTGCTGTGATTTTTGCAGCAGGAACAGGGAATCCATATTTCACAACAGATTCAGCAGGAATTCTTCGGGCACTTGAAATCGATGCCGATATCATAATAAAGGCCACTAAAGTTGATGGTGTGTATGACAAAGATCCAGTTTTGCATGGAGATGCTGTGAAGTTTGAAACGCTCACTTATGATGATGTTCTCAGCAAAAATTTGCGTGTAATGGATGCTGCTGGAATTGCACTCGCCAAAGAAGATAATAAACCGATTTTGGTGCTTAATATGACGCAATCAGGTAATATCCGCCGAGCGGTTAGTGGAGAAAATATCGGTAGTCTGATAGGGAGTTGAAAATTTTTTTGATTTCTATCAATAATTGTCAAGGAAAGAGGGGAGCAGGGCATGAGTGATGTAATTATCGAAATGGCAGATAAGATGGGGAAGAGTGTTGAGACTTTTAAGAGCGAGCTCTCAAAAGTCCGTACCGGTCGAGCATCCATATCGCTTCTAGATGGTATTTCTGTTGATGCTTATGGGAGCCCGATGCCCATGAATCAAGTTGCGACCATGACCATTCCAGAAAGTAGGATGATTGCCATCCAGCCCTGGGATCCCCAGATGGTTCCAGCCATTGAAAAAGCAATTATGGCTTCGAACCTTGGTCTTGCTCCTGCAAATGATGGTAAGGTTATTCGTCTTAATATTCCCCAACTTACTGAAGAGCGTCGTAAGGAACTTGTCAAACAGGTACGGAAAGTTGCAGAAGAATTTAGAGTGGCTATTCGAAATGTTCGGCGTGAGGCCATTGATACTCTTAAAAAACAGAAGAAAGACAAAGAGATTTCTGAAGACGATCTTTTTAGACTACAAGATGACGCTCAAAAAGAGACAGACATCTATGTGAAGCAGATTGATGCTGTGACCGAGAACAAAGAAAAAGAAATGATGGAAGTCTGATGGCGTCGTAAAAATTCTTTATATGCTTTGTTGTTACAAAGAATCAATCCCTATGACGTAATTAATATACGCCATAGGGATTGATTCTTTTCACGTCTTGCATATAAAGTTTTTTTCAATCTTCGTTTATCTGCGTTAGCATTTATACTATCTAATTTTCGTAAAAATCATGCCCGTACCACAATCCCTGGATCCCTCATATATACCGCGTCACGTAGCCATCATCATGGATGGTAATGGTCGTTGGGCCAAGCGTCAGCGTAAACCACGACTTTTTGGGCATAAGGTGGGGGTGGATTCGGTACAGGAGATAGTCGAATATGCTGGCGAATGGGGTGTTGAGGTTCTTACTCTCTACGCCTTCTCAACGGAGAATTGGAAAAGACCAGCAGATGAGGTGGGTGGGCTCATGGGGCTCTTGAAGAATTATCTCCAACAAGAACTTACCAGGATGTTGAAAAATAATATCAGACTGACCTGTATTGGTAATATTCTAAAGCTCCCAGCAGATGTCCGTGAGACCCTTCAGGCAACCATGCAAGAGACAGCTGGAAATGATAAGCTTATATTAAACCTTGCACTTAGTTATGGCGGGCGTGCCGAATTAATTCGTGGAATTCAAAATATTGCAGAGGAGGTGTGCTCTGGAAAGTTGTCTTCTGCCGACATCGATGAAAAATGTATTGATTCACACCTTTATACAGTTGGTTTGCCTGACCCTGACCTACTGATTCGTACAGGTGGTGAAGCAAGGCTTTCCAATTTTCTTCTCTGGCAGGCCTCTTATGCCGAGATCTATTTCACTGATATTATGTGGCCGGATTTTCGCGAGGAGGCTTTTAGGAATGCCATCGCTGAATACCAGAGTCGTGAACGCCGTTTTGGCAAAACCAGTGCACAAATAAAAAGTGGGTGACACATGAATCGGGTGATTCCAGGACTTGCTCTAGCTCTTTGTTGGCTACTCCTTCTATTGAAAGGACCTGTGATTCTGTTCGCTCTTGTTCTTATTGCGGGGTTGTTTATTGGTGCTTACGAGTTTGGCAAGATGTCTTTGTCTGTTCGTTCTTCATTTGCCTTGATTATACTTGCTTTTCTTACCATATTTCCCATCCTTTCAAGCTTTTTTGTACCAAAGATTGGTCTTACAGGCGGTTTGGTTCTTGCTTTTTTACTTCTTTCTTTCTGGACTCTTGCTACCTACAAAGAAGGTTTCGACAGTTTTGGCTTCTTGAGCAGATGCAGTCTTGGAATTCTTTGGGTGGGGGTTCTTGGTGCCCACCTGTTACTGATAAGGCAATTGCCAGAAGGCAATTACTGGCTGCTGATCCTAACCGGTATCACAGCAGGGTCTGATTCCGGCGCATATTATTCCGGGCGAATTTTTGGTAAAAACAAACTGAGCCCACTTATCAGTCCCAATAAAACCATCGAAGGTGCGTTGGGCGGCATAGTGACAGGAATGCTTGTGGCATTACTTTTGGCCGTTATTCTGTTGCAGAATGTTCCCTGGATATTAGTTCTGCTGTCTTCCATTGTACTTGGTGTTGTTGGCATTTGTGGTGATCTTGTGGAATCCGTTATTAAACGTGCCACAGGAACAAAAGATTCTGGGACCATCCTTGGCGGTCATGGAGGTATACTGGATAGAGCAGATTCTATTTTGTTTGCAGCTCCTGCTCTCTACTATCTTCTGCTTGCAGTTTCTTAACGCATATGAAAACACTAACTCTTCTTGGGTCCACGGGATCAATCGGCTGCAATGTTCTGGATGTGGTGCGGAGCTTTCCTGATCGATATTGTGTACGTGGTCTTGCGGCAGGGCGAAATATTGAAAAATTAGTGGAACAGGTACTGGAGTTTCACCCCGAATTAATCTCTGTTGCTGACCCTGATGACGCAGCCAGGCTCTGTAAAAAGCTGCCCTCTGAATATAAAGACAGGGTGCGATCCGGGAGCGCAGGAAGCCAGGAAGTGGCGGCAATTGATTCAGCAGATATGGCCATATCGGCAATCGTTGGTGCAGCTGGCCTGTTACCTACCTTGGCGGCCATTGAAGCCGGTAAGGATATAGGGCTTGCTAATAAGGAAACCCTTGTGATGGCGGGAAAACTTGTTATGGATAAATGCAGGAAAAAAGGTGTTAGCCTTCTTCCTGTGGATTCCGAACACTCTGCGATATTTCAATCTTTGGAAGCGGGGCACAGGGATGATGTGGAAAAAATTATCCTCACCGCATCGGGTGGACCTTTTAGGGAGAAAAGTCTCGATGAATTGAAACAGGTCACACCCGTGCAGGCTCTCAATCATCCCAACTGGGATATGGGGCGTAAAATCTCCATCGATTCCGCAACACTTATGAATAAGGGACTTGAGGTTATTGAGGCCAAGTGGCTTTTTGATGTCTCTGTTGATGCCATTGATGTGGTGGTACATCCACAATCCATTGTTCACTCACTTGTTGAATTTCAGGATGGCTCTGTGATTGCTCAACTCGGTATTCCTGATATGCGTATCCCCATTGCCTATGCCCTCTCCTATCCAAGACGTCTGGCCATGTCTCTACCGGGCCTTAGTCTTGCTCAATGTTCCAATCTTGAGTTCCATGAGCCAGACTATGAAAAGTTTCCAGCTTTGTCTCTCGCTTTTAAGGCAATAAAGAAAGGTGGTGTTTTACCTGCGGTTCTGAATGCTGCCAATGAAGTTGCAGTTGACGCTTTTCTAAATGAAAAAATTCCTTTCCTTGATATTGCCGCAACAGTGGCTACTGTAATAGAGCAGGTACAAGATGGCAGCGAAGACTCCATCGATGATATTCTTGCTGCAGACGATGCAGCAAGGGATGCCGCCACTGTCGTAATAGAAAATAATATCTAGCAATTAATCACAGTACCCTATGGGGTTTATATGAATACTGCAGTCTCATTTATTGTTTGCCTGGGGATTCTCATTTTTGTGCATGAGTTAGGCCATTTTCTTTTTGCAAAACTTTTTAAAGTGAGAGTACTCAAATTTTCCCTTGGTTTTGGCCCTAAAGTATTCAGCAAAGTTGTTGGGGAAACTGAATATCAGTTGAGTGCTCTGCCACTTGGCGGCTACGTTAAAATGTTCGGAGAAAATCCTGATGAACAAGAAGAAGCCGGAATTCTTGAAAAAGAGGCCTCCTTTGCCTATAAAACCGTGTGGCAACGATTTCTAATTGTTCTTGCTGGCCCGGTCTTTAATCTGCTTTTTAGTCTTGTCCTTTTCTTTTTTATCTTTCTTTTTATGGGATTGCCTGATTCGCGCGATACCACCAAAATTGGTCAGGTAACGCCTGATTCTCCTGCAGCAACAGCTGGTGTGGAAGTTGGTGATATCATTTTAAGCATTAATGATCAGGCAACAGATGAGTGGATGGATGTTTTAAACCTTGTAAAAGATTCCAATGGCGAAGCTCTTAGTTTTCTGGTTGCCCGGGGAAAAGAGAACGTCAGTCTTGTTGTAACCCCATCCGTCCAGCCGGTCAAAAATATATTTGGAGAAGAGGTGGAGCAGCGTTTTATGATAGGCATTGTACGAGCGGATGAACTCTTTTATACTCCAACCGGCCTTGTGGGTGCTTTTAAAGCTGCCTGCCAGCAAACATGGATGTATATCAGCCTCACAGTGCTTGGATTTGTGAAACTTATTCAACGGGTAGTTCCTGTTTCAGAGCTTGGTGGCCCAATTCTCATTGCTCAGATTGCAGGAAAACAAATGCAGGCGGGGTGGGTAAATTTCCTTTTTTTCACAGGACTTATCAGCGTGAACCTCGGTATCCTGAATCTCCTCCCGATCCCCGTACTTGATGGTGGGCATCTGATGTTTCTCAGTGTTGAGGCCATTCGGCGAAAGCCAATGAGCGAAAAAATGCAGATACTTGCTCAGCAGATAGGGATTGCCTTTTTGGGTGTGGCAATGATCTTTGTTTTTTATAACGATCTTGCAAGGATCTTTGGTTCGTGAACAAAGATTTCCCCTTAATCCTCGCACTCGATACAGCGACATCATGTAGTTCTGTGGCCCTCACCAAGGGTGATGTACATGGCGGAAAACTTGTCGCAATCCTAAGCATAAACAGTAAGAGCACTCATTCAAGACGTTTACTCACTGGTATCGATTGGCTACTTCGCGAAAATAAGATTGAATTGGCTGAAGTTGATGGATTTGCAGTGGGGCTTGGGCCAGGATCTTTTACAGGTCTTCGAATCGCACTGGCCACCGTAAAGGGTCTTGCTACCGCCATGGATAAACCACTGCTTGGTGTTTCCACACTTGATGCACTGGCTCTTAATTGTTCTGGTGATAAGCCCCTCTGCGCCTTGATCAATGCCAGGAAAAAAGAAATTTATAGAAGATGGTACCTGCCTGATGTTCAAGGTATCTATCGTGCTCAAGGAAGCATTGAAGCCTTGGCCCCTGAGAACCTTGCTCGTGAACTTACGGAGCAAAGCCTGTTTGTGGGTGATGGGATTTTCAGTTACGGGGAGCAGTTAAAAGAGGTTCTTGGTGATCGTGTGACTATGGCTCCCCGTTCTCTGTATTATCCTTCGGCTGCAGCCATTGGTTTTTTGTGTTGTGAGCAGTTACAAAGGGATGAGTTTATGGATCCTGATTCCGCTGTTCCTCTGTATGTCAGAGCCTCTGATGCGGAACTCAGTTTGATAAAGAAAATGAAGAACTCAAATGATACTTAGAAGACAAACCAGAAAGATTCATATTGGTAAGGTTCCAATTGGTGGTGGTAGCCCCATTGCAGTGCAATCCATGACCAATACAGATACCCGTGATGTTGCGACAACTGTTGCGCAGATTAAAAACTTACAGGATGCAGGATGTGAAATAATTCGTGTAGCTGTACTTGATCTGGATGCTGCAGTGGCCATTCGCACCATCAGGGATAAGATCTGTATTCCACTTATAGCAGATATCCATTTTGATCACAGACTGGCTGTCGCAGCAATGGAAAATGGTGCCCAGGGAATACGTATTAATCCCGGAAATCTAGGCGGACCGGAAAAGCTGGCCCGAGTTGTTGATGCTGCCAAATCACATGTTGTTCCCATCCGAGTAGGTGTGAATTCCGGTTCCATAGAAAAAGATCTCTTAAAAGAGTTTGGCTATCCAACTTCCGAGAAGCCCACAGCTCTCATTGAAAGTGCCATGAGGAATGTGAGGCTGCTTGAAGAGCAGGGTTTTGAAGAAATAAAAATATCCATTAAATCCTCAGATACCTTAACAGCAATAAGTGGCTATCAGCAGTTGGCAAAACTAACGGATTATCCTCTGCATCTCGGTGTTACAGAGGCAGGAGGCTTAATTGCCGGTACTGTTAAATCAAGTGTTGCGCTTGGCATACTTCTTCACCAGGGAATTGGAGATACCTTCAGGATATCACTTACCCGTGACCCGGTTGAAGAAATTCGTGTCTGCTTTGAACTCCTACGATCACTCAAAATCAGAGAACGCGGGCCGGAACTGATCTCATGTCCAACTTGTGGCAGAACCCAGATAGATCTTTTTTCCATTGCAGAAGAAGTTGAGCGTTATGTACAGACCATGAAGACACCGATTAAAGTTGCTGTTATGGGCTGTGTTGTAAATGGCCCGGGCGAGGCAAAAGAGGCAGACATCGGGCTTGCCGGCGGCAATGGTGTCGGTATCATTTTTAAAAAAGGCAAGTTGTATAAAAAGGTAAAAGAAAAAGAATTGCTGGAAACTTTTCTTGCAGAGCTTAAAATCATAGAAGGTTTAGAACAATGAGATTTTCAAGATCACTGATTCCCACTCTTAAAGAAACTCCCGCAGAAGCAGAAGTTGCCAGTCATCGCCTGTTGCTGCGCGCAGGTTTTATCCGAAAATTAACCGCAGGTATATACACGTATCTACCCCTTGGGCTCGCTGCTATTCGCAAGGTGGAGAACATTGTCCGTGAAGAGATGAACCGGGCAGGTGCCCAGGAACTTCTCATGCCAATGGTACAGCCGGCCGATCTTTGGCATGAAACCGGTCGTTATGATAAATATGGCCCGGAATTATTACGATTTGTTGATCGTCACGATCGTGAGTCTTGTCTTGGGCCCACCCATGAAGAGGTCATCACCGATCTCGTTCGCAGGGAAATTAGATCATATCGGGATCTTCCCCAAAACCTTTATCAAATCCAAACAAAATTTCGGGATGAGATCAGACCCCGATTTGGCCTGATGCGTGGCCGTGAATTTATTATGAAGGATGCCTATTCCTTTGATGCGGATGACGCGGCGGCAAATGAGTCATACCGGATAATGTTTGAAGCGTATAAACAAATATTTACCCGTTGCGGGCTTGATTTTCGACCTGTTGAAGCGGATTCTGGAAGTATTGGCGGAAGTTTTTCCCATGAATTTATGGTACTTGCAGACACCGGTGAAGATACTCTGGTGATCTGTTCCAGTTGTGACTATGCAGCCAATAGTGAGAAGGCGGCAGTGGCAGCACCGAAACCGGAAGACAGCCCTCTGCTGGAGATTGAGAAGGTGGAAACACCTGGAAAACGAAAGGTACCGGTTGTGTGTGAATTTCTGGGGATCAAGCCGCAGGAGCTTGTGAAAACCATGGTTTTTGATGCTGATGGTGAAGCTGTTGCCGTCCTTGTACGGGGAGACCGTGAGGTACAGGAAGTAAAACTTAAAAATCTACTTGGCGCTGCCGATGTTGAAATGCTTGATGACAAGGCGGTGTTTGATGCAACTGGTGTCCCCATAGGATACCTTGGGCCGGTTGGTATAAAAATCAAGCTCGTTGTTGATAACGAAGTAGCAGCCATGAGAAACTTTGTTACCGGTGGAAATGAAAAAAACTACCATATGAAAAATGTCAATATCAGGCGTGACTTTGAATTTGCAGAAGTGGCTGATCTTCGCCAGATTACAGATTCGGATCCCTGTCCAATGTGTGGCGCAAAGCTTAGCGTGAAAGAAGGGATAGAAGTTGGCCACGTCTTTAAGCTGGGAACCGGATACTCCACTGCAATGAAGGCAGTCTTTCAAGACAAGGATGGCAAAGACAATCCAGTGGTCATGGGATGTTACGGAATTGGTGTTAGCCGAATCGTGGCTGCTGCCATCGAACAGAATCATGATGAGAATGGCATTGTTTTTCCCATGCCTCTGGCTCCCATGCAGGTTGTTTTGCTGAACCTCGGGTTGAAAGATACGCAAATTACAGAAACAGCGGAGGCACTTTATAAAGAGTTGCAGGGGAAAGGCGTTGACGTCCTGTTCGATGACCGTGATGAACGACCAGGATCCAAATTTAAGGATGCCGATCTTCTTGGTATTCCCCTACGTGTAACAGTAGGTAAAAGTCTTACAAAAAATGGTGTTGTGGAGCTTCGTCATCGTATTGATGGTGTTGTTGAAGAAATTCAGCCTGAGCAGGTGACAGTACGAATACTCCATTTAATTAAGACTGCAATGATAAACTCGTAAAAAGGTCAAAACAGGATGGATTTGTAAAAAACTTCATGTCCGAGGCACGGAAGTTTGCAATCTTTTCAGCGTACTAAGATGCATTGGAGAGTTTGTAAATCTGCAGTAACGAAGGAGATGAAGAGTTTTTACGAGTCCATCAGCAACGAATAATGGATAAAGAATTCACCAACACAGTGAGTCAGGAGGGCTTAAAGGTCCTTTCCAGAACCTATCTTAACGGGATGGATCTCAGTCCCATTGATAAGGCCTGGGAGCTGGCTGTTTCTGTACATGCTGACAGAAAACATTTTTCAGGTGCTCCTTACCTGGAACACACTCTGCAGGTTGCATCCACCCTTGCCTCCATGCATCTGGATCTGGATACTATTGTTGCCGGGTTGCTCCATGGTGTTCTGAAAGAAGGAGTTTTATTAGCTGATTTACAGAAGAATTTTGGCGATAGTGTTGCTATCATTGTTAATGGTTGTACTCGTATAACCAACGTTCATTATAATTCCAAACTGACGCATCAGTCAGAAAATGTCAGGAAAATGCTGCTGGCCATTGCAACTGACGTCAGAGTTTTGCTTGTTAAGCTTGCAGACAGACTTCAGGACATGTGTCTGCTCGATACTGTGGAAATTGAGCGGCAGCAGGAAATTTCCCGCGAAACAAGAGATCTCTATGCCCCCCTTGCATCACGTCTAGGTATCGACTGGATGAAGCGGGAACTCGAAGATCTCTCTTTTCAGTACCTCTATCCCGATGAATACCTTGAGCTGGTTGCAAAGCTTGAAAGTTCCCTTGAAGAAAGACAGAATTATGTGGATGAAGTGATTTCCATTCTCCATGGAAAGCTTGCAGCCAGTAACATCCAGGCAACTCGTATCATAGGCAGGCCAAAACATCTGTACTCCATATATAAGAAGCTGGTTGCTCAGAAGATTCCGCTTGAGCGTGTCTATGACAAGGTTGCTTTTAGAATTATTGTCAATACTGTGAAGGAATGCTATGAGGCACTCGGTGTTATTCATGCCAACTGGGTACCGGTTCCCGGGCGCATAAAGGATTTTATTTCTGTTCCCAAGGCAAATAATTACCAATCCATGCATACTACAGTTGTGGGGCCAAGGGAGCATTTTATTGAAATCCAGATCCGTACAGAACAGATGGATCGTATTGCCCAGGAAGGTGTTGCTGCACACTGGGCCTATAAAGAAGGGCAGAGTGCTTCTGACAATGACACCAAGCTGTTCAAAGACTTAAAAAGTCTTGTTAAAACACTGCAGGAAGTTGAAGATCCACGTGAATTTCTGGAATCAGTTCATGGCGAATTGGATACACCTGAAGTGTATGCCTTAACTCCTGTCGGCGAAGTAAAAGAATTTCCAATTAATTCAAGTCCCATTGATTTTGCCTATGCGATCCATACTGAAGTTGGAGATCATTGTGTCGGTGCCAAAGTCAATGGGAAGCTCGTCCCTCTAAAATATTCCATCCAAAATGGTGATATCCTTGAGATTGTAACTTCCCAAAATCAGCGTCCGAGGCGAGGTTGGCTGGAACTTGTTAAGACCAGCCGTGCCCGTTCCAGGATACGCTCCTGGCTGCGCAGGGAGGAAAAGGAGAAAGCACTCAATCTTGGTCGTGAAATATGCGAAAAAGAGATGAAGCGCTACAAGACGACCCTGAAAAAAATGGTGAAAAGTGGTCATGTGAAGCGTCTTTTAAAGGATTTGCATTGCAACTCCCTTGAAGACATGCTTGCCAAAGTTGGAAGTGGAGCAATTACCATTCCCCATCTTGTAAGAACTCTTCAGCCTCCCGAGATTCGTCAGGAAGAAGCGAGTAAGAAAGTTAGTTCAGAAGAGACTACTGGCAACAAGCAGATCTCGCCCGAAGCTGCCAAAGGAAAGTCAACATCCGGGACTGCCATCCATATTGATGGTATCGATGATATGCTGGTTAAGATAAGTCGTTGCTGTAATCCTGTTCCTGGAGATCCTATTATTGGTTTTATCACCAGTGGTCGAGGGGTCTCGGTGCATAAATCAAAATGTGTTAATCTTCTTGCGACGGATCCGCAGCGTTGGATTGATGTTGAATGGACAACTACCCATGAAGCGGGTCATCGTGTTGAGCTTCATGTGAGTGCAGAAAACGGAAAAGGTGTTTTTGCTGCGATTAGCAGCGTGATTAGCTCCGATGATGCTGATATCGTAGAAATTTCAGGAAGAACAACACCCACGAATACCGCTGAATTTCATATAGTTGTGGAGGTCGATGATTTGGCACACCTGCAAATACTCTTGCAGCATCTTCGTCAGATAGAGCAGGTTATTACTGCAAGACGGATTTAATCCTATAATAATTATGTATAATGTAAGTAGTGTAAGATAACCTCAAATAAATAATAATTTCTCAGGAGGGATGAGTGTGAAAGAGAATATCACCGCAATGTATGCCAGAAAGAATTTTGGTCGGTTATTGGATAAAGCATCCCTTCTTGACGAGTCCTATGTGATTGAGCGTGCAGGGAGGCCCATGGCAGCATTGGTCTCCGTTAATCGTTTGGATGATCTTCAAGTCGGTGGAATTGAAATGGAAGAAGCACTTGAGAGGCTCATAAAAAAAATAAAAGGGTCCAAGTCAAAAAAACTTGAAAAGGCTATCGTGGAAGCTAGAGAAGCAGCTGCCGTGCTCCTTTTATAGAAAAGTAAGTTGTTTATTATGCAATTCTGCCAGGTCTGTGGCAATGATATTGATTCTCGAAGTCCCCGCTGTCCCTACTGTGGCAGTGAGCAAAAGGAAGACAGAAACAAGCAATCAAAGTCAAAGAAAAGAAAGTTTCACCAGAAAACCATTAATCTTGAACAGGGACTTCCCACTGTGCACCAGGCTCTTATCCGGCTTGAGCGGGAAATACAATCTGCACACCTCGAACAAATCCGGGTACTCACTCTGATTCATGGCTATGGTTCCACTGGAAAAGGTGGTGTTATTCGCCTGGAATGTCGGAAAACCCTGGAATATCTCTGTAGTAAAGGGGAAATAGCAGAAGTTATCTTTGGTGAAAACTTTAATCGTCGCCGGGGATCAGTGAAACATCTACTACACCGATTCCCTGAGCTTTCCAGACACCCTCATCTGAATAATAATAACAAAGGCATTAGCCTTGTGGTGTTTCCCTGAAGATAGTTCCAGGCCCCTACTCCTTGCACGATGGTGTAGAGTGCTTATCTATTAATGAGTTACTACCACTCAATGCTGTTATCAAGATCAAATAAAAGGAGTTATACAATGAAACGAATTGCAGGAATTGCCCTTATGGTATGTCTTGGTTTTACAGGTGCAGTATATGCCACCGATACAGGAAAGGCAGTTGAACTCAATGGCTTTAAGGATAAGCTCAGTTATAGCATGGGGTTTGACATGGGAACATATCTCAATGGTATTGGAGAGGAACTGGACTATGAACGTCTGGTGCTTGGGCTTAAAAATGGTTTTGAGAGAACTGATGCCCTTATGGGCATGGAAGAGATGCAAAGTGTGCAGAAAGAATTTGCTGAAAAGATGAAAGCCAGGCAGGAAGCACAAATGAAAGCGCTTCAGGAGAAGAATCAAAAGGCAGGAGACGCGTATCTCGCAGAAAACAAAAAGAAAGAGGGTGTAATTGTTACCAAAAGTGGCTTACAGTATAATGTTGTAAAAGAGGGAACCGGTGCAAAACCCAAAGCCGAAGATACTGTGAAGGTTCATTATAAGGGCACAAAAATTGATGGCACCGTTTTTGATGATTCCAATAAGCGCGGAGAACCCGCAACTTTTGGTGTGACACAGGTGATCCCTGGCTGGAGTGAAGTGTTGCAGCTTATGAAAGAAGGGGCAAGTTATCATGTTGTTATCCCGCCATCCCTTGCATACGGGGAGCAAGGTGTTCCACCAATGATTGAGCCGAATTCTGTGCTTGTTTTTGAGGTTGATCTACTGTCCATTGAGAAAACACCCAAAAAGTAATTTCGATTTAGTGCCTTACTCTTGAAAAGCTGTAATAAAAAAAAGAACATCAAAAGTGTTTCAAACTCAAGTTATTAGCATAAGCAACAAGGCACTTACTTGCGGTTTATCCGCGTTAGACAATTCAATCTGTTGGAGAATTGAAATGGCCAAAAAGAAGTGTTGCAAGAAAATAGAAAAGAAAGGGCATTGTTGTAAGAGTTGTCCCTTATTTGTAAAGTCAAAAAAGAAGAAGAAAAAATCCAAAAAGAAAGGTAAGAAAAGTAAGAAATAGCTTTTCTCAGAATCTAAAGTTTTTTTTTGAAATGCCTCGGAGCAAATGCTTCGGGGCATTTTTTTTTTGTTTGGATCTTACAGTGCTATATTCTGCTCCGTGTAGTTGTAAGGGAATGGTAAGGTTAGAGAAATCAATTGATAATCATTCTTTATGGTGATAGGGTTTAGCGTTGCCGACTTGAGACGAAGCTGTCTCTTTATACAAAAATTACCTTTAAGGAGAAGAACAGATGGATATGGGACAATTGCTTCAGATGGGTGCGAAACTGTTTAGTAAAAGTGATCTCAGTGGAGAGGCTGGCAGTAATTTGGATATAGGCTCCATTACTTCGGCACTGTCTGGCTTAACAGGTGGTGAAGGTGGCTTTGATCTCACTTCTCTGATGAGTAATCTTGACGCTGGCGGCTTGGGTGATATGGCGAAATCCTGGCTTGGTGATGGTGAGAATGCTGGAATTTCAGCAGAGCAGATAAGCGGTGCACTCGGTTCTGAGAAAATTGCAGAATTTGCATCAAAACTGGGAATAAGTACAGAAGAAGCTGCGGGGGGCTTAGCTGATGCGCTTCCACAAATGGTAGATAATGCCAGTAGTGGTGGATCTATTCTGGACTCCATAGGTGGTGTGGAAGGTGCCCTGGGTTTTGCGAGTAAATTATTTGGTAAATAAAGTGTTGTTTGGCAAGTATTCCGTCGTAAATATTCAAAGAGGAGAAACAGATGGCCGGTTTTATGGATATTCTGGGAACAGTAATACAGCAGGGTATGTCACAAACGGGTGGATCCCGTATGACAAAAGGCCTTGGTGCTGGAGCTGGTAACGCCTCCCTTAATGACCTGATGGGCAGTCTGACCCATATGCTGGGAGGAGGGAAGGCTGGCGCAGGTAATTTAGGTGGAGTACTTGGTGATGTGATTGGGAGTCTTAGCAATAACAAGGCTGCGCTTGGTGGACTTGCTGCCCTTGCCGGAGCACTCCTTGGTGGTGGAAAAAGTTCTGCCCGGGGTGCTGTTGGTGGTGGAGGTCTGGCAATGCTGGCATCTCTGGCCATGGCTGCTTTACGTAAATCAGGACAGGCATCTTCTCAAACTCCAAGAGCTTTTATGGAAGCTGAAACACCAGAAGCTAAGCAGGCCTTAGACGAAGATGCTGAAATCATTGTTAAGGCAATGATTAACGCTGCCAAGGCTGATGGTCGTATAGATGAGAAAGAAATACAGAAAATCATTGGTAAGCTTGAGAAGGGTGGTTTGACAGAAGAGGAAAAAGCATTCTTTGTCTCTGAAGCAGAGAAACCTATGGATTTGGACAAGGTTATTCGCTCAAGCCGAGGAAAAATTGATAAAGCTGCCGAGATTTATGCTGCATCCCTGCTAGCCATTAAAGTTGATACTCCTGCTGAACAGGAATATATGAAACAACTGGCTTCAGAGCTTAAGCTACATCCTGAGGTTGCCTCTTACATCGAGCAGACACTCGGAGTGTAAGCTATAAAATACAAAATAGTAAAGAATACTGTTGCTTTTTAACTGGAGAGTATGTTATGGGCCTACTGAGCTTTGCAAAAAATATAGGGAAGAAATTATTTAACAATCAAGCAGAAGCATCTGATAAAATTTCATCTTATATCGAAGATGATAATCCAGGTGTCAGCAACTTACAGGTTACGGTTGAAGACGATGTCGTAACTCTGTCCGGTGAGGCAGAGAGCGCTGAAGCGTTGGAAAAAGCTGTTTTGATGGCAGGTAATGTGAAAGGTGTTAGTGAGGTGCGGTCGGATGCAGTTGCAGCACCTGCTGCCACAGAAAAAGTTGAGTATTATGAAATCGTACCAGGCGATACCTTGTCGGCTGTTGCTAAAAAGTTTTACGGAAAGTCCTCAGCATATATGCGAATCTTTGAAGCGAACCGTGAGGTTATTAAAGATCCCAATAAAATATATGTGGGGCAAAAAATCCGTATTCCACAAGATTGATGTAATCTGATGTGAGATCTCTACAACGACACATATTTGGATTAAATATGTGTCGCTTTCGTTTCTGCACTACCCAAAAACAGTAGCAGCCATTTTGATATGGCCGATATCCTGCCACTATTTACCAATACTAAACCACCATGGACGTCAATTGTTGAAAAGGGAACTGGTTTCGTATTCCAGAGTGCTTTTTGTGTGGATAGTTTTTCAGGAGCTACTCTCTTTACAGAGTTTCCATATTGTAATATAAAACGATTGCCGACAACTTATAATGTCCCCCATGTGGAGTGTTTTATGACTATCAGTATCAGTGTTGATCGGGAACTTTGTATACAGTGTTATGCCTGTATCTCAGAGTGTCCTTTTGACCTTATCAATAAAGATAAAGAAACCTTTCCCCAGTTACGAAAAGCTGCAGTGAAAAGATGCATACGGTGTGGACATTGTATGGCTGTCTGTTCCACTGACGCACTGGATATTTCGATTTCACCACTTGTGGAAAGCGCATCGGTGGACAAGGCCCTTTTGCCTGATGTTGAATCGGTGAGACATTTTCTTGAAACCAGACGCTCCATTCGAACGTATAAAAAGAAAAGGGCAGACCATGCGACTTTAGAAAGGATTCTTGATGTTAGCCGCTATGCTCCGAGCGCTCATAATAAGCAGCCGGTGCATTGGATAATGGTGGAAGATCCCGATGAGGTGCAATGTTTATCTGGACTGGTTGTTGAATTCATGGCAGAGCTGAAACTTTTCCCCGGTCTTATTCGTGCCTGGGCTAATGGTGTGGATAAGGTTCTTCGCGGGGCACCGCACCTCGTTATTGCCCACGCTGATGTCAATTACAGCGAACATCCACTGGAAGATTGTGCTTTGGCCACTGCGTATCTGGATCTTGCAGCACACAGCCATGGCTTAGGAAGTTGCTGGGCAGGGTTTCTTGTGCAGGCAGCCGCGAAGCATCAACCTCTAATTGACACCCTGAACCTTCCTGAAAATCATCAGGTTTTTACTGCTCTTATGCTTGGTTATCCCAAATTCCGATATCATCATGTTCCACAGCGGGATGAACTGAAGGTTACCTGGAGATAGATATATTAGGTCGAATAGTTGTTTCAGGGCTGTGTTAACGTTGTCTTTAGCCCCTCTAAAAGTACGAAGCGGCCAAGGGAGATTATCGGGCAGGGAAAAGATCCCACAAACAGGAGATTGTCACAAAGTCCGCCAGAGAGATATATTGTTTCGGGACGTTTTGCAAAATCGTAGGCATTCAATGCGATCCCTTTCACAAATTTTGCAACGGCTTCTGCTTCGCTCTCACCATTAACCACTGCATCAAAAATATGGCTCATGCCCAAAACTCCACAAGTAATTGAAAAGGAGCTATCGGGAACTGCCATGGCTGAAAAATCAAGACCGTAATATTTTTCGAGGAGTTCTATGGTAAACCCCATGGACGCACCGCATTCCGCATTCCATCCCATATCTTTAATTTTACCGTCATCGTACGTGACATATTTAATATCGCGACTTCCACAATCAAGCAGAGTAAATGCTTTTTTTCCGATGAGTTGCAAGCCTCCTCTGGCGAGAGCTGTGAGTTCATTAACGTATTGTGCAGCATATCGTTTGCCGTTGTGGCCGGTGGCAATGTCCACCTGCATGCTTTTTCTGTCGATTGTATTTGTTGCAATCAGACGGGGAAGTTCGGAGGATTCGGTATCCTGTAGTTTGCAATATGAAGTTCCAAAATCAGCAAGTAACATGGCTTTACCTCTGGTTACATTCCTGAAAGCTCAAGGAAAGCTTGTATTTTCGCTTTAACACTGTTTCCGGCTGTTACGTCGCAATCCAGATAGAGCCCGTATGGGTGTTTGCTTGCAAGGTGGCGGGCAAGCGCCGTTTTTGCGCAAAACGACTGCGCAAAAAAGACCGTTGGGACGTGGGGATTGAAATGCATTTCAAGATCCAGATTGTCAGGTGTTTTATTTTCCATGCAACGTGCCCATCCATAAATATGGGTGGTGTCGGGAAAAAGTTTAAGAAGGGAAAAATCCCGTGGAGGTACTCCCCAGAACCCTGCTGTAGGCGTACACTCCATGATGTCTTCATATGGAAAAGGAATCTGTACAGAGGCCGTAATTGCAGCCATTTTACCCATAAGATTCATTTTTGTTCGACAAAGAGGGATGCCAAAATCAGTGGCATCATGATTTCTGGTTCGGACAATTCGTGTATTTGGCAGGATGTCTTCAAGTACCGTTGCGGTATGCACAGCGCAATCACATTTACCGGAACCAGTGTCGATATAGATGATATCCGGTTTGATTTTCAGGCTGTTTGCAACCACTGTTCGTAAGATTCCGCAGTAGACTTTTGGCAGGAATGGAGATGCTGTCTCAATACTTGTTTTGCCTTGTGGTTCATCAAGATCAAATACTTCGTACTCCGGGCTTGCAAGAAGTTCCATGACAGAAAGTGGAGGAATACCCACAATACCTGCGCGCTGTCTTTTATTTTCATTCACTGGTTGCCCTGTTTGTGCAGGAGAAGGAAACCGCTTATCCCAAATATAATGTGGATAAGGGAACCGGCAAGGATTGGTGAAAGATAATCAACCTTGGCAAGAGATTGCAGGGCTCCCCAGACCCCCCAGGCAAGAAACGCCATACCACAGCTTGCCGGGATGGCAACGGAGAGATCTTTGCCCCATTTTTTATAGGAGATGAGAAGCACCGGTAACCCCAGAAAGAGCAGGGGGATTCCCAGCAGAGTATAAGAAATTCTACTATAAAAGTTAGTTCTGGCAACCACTGTTTCCGAATGGGTATCCTGCTTAAACATTTCCTGGAAAAGTTGGGTCAAAGAGAGTTCAGCGGACTGGTATTTCGGAACAAAAAAGGATTCAGGTCTTTCCGGAAATGGAAATGTCTGCTGGGCAAAGATTCGGGTATTGTAGTCATTTGGGTTTATGTTGGTTTGAACCTGTCCATTACTTAAATGCCAGCCTTTTTCGTCCCATTCTGCTTTTTGGGCTGCAACAAGTGTTTTCAACTTATGATCAGAACTCCAGCTGGAGTAGGAAAAATCTATAAAAATATTTTTGTCAGGCCAGGGTCTGGCAAAGGAGTAAAATCCCTCTTTACCTTTGTAATAATAACGTCCATTCCGAAAGATACCAAGGGGGACCATCCCTTTAACATCTTCATACCAGATGGCATTCGTCGCTGCAATTGTACGCGGTAGAACCCATTGGGCCATGGCAAGAAAAAGCATGGTGAAAATGAGCGCTCCCATGAGGATAGGGTTGACGATGGTTCGCATATGGATTCCACCGGCCATCATTGCAGTGAGTTCATTGTTGTGGCTGAGAACACCTAAACTTATGACTCCGGCAAGCAGGATTAGAATCGGACCCAACATATCTATAATAAAGGGGATACTCAGCAGAAAAAATTGGAGAATCAGCCCAAATGATTTGCCTGCTTCCATAAAGTTATCAATTTTTTCGAAAAAATCGATGAGGATGTATAGAGAAAGAAATGCCGCCGCCACAACGAAAAAAGTGCGGGCAAATTGGGAGAATATATAGCGGTTGAGAAGAATCACAGAAAATTACCAGCGCAATAAACGATGGGCCAGCATAAAACCCAGGGCCACCATGCTAAGGGCAAAAAAGTTTGAAACAGCCAGGTAAGTAAAAGCTTGAAGATGTTCACCCACTTTAAAGAGTTGCACTGTTTCCCTGGCAAAAGTAGAAAAAGTGGTAAAGCCGCCAAGAAAACCGGTAAAGAGAAAGAGTCTGAATTCATTACTGATCTGAATCCGGTCAAATAAGGACCAGAGAATACCAATTAGCAGGCAACCAAGCAGGTTTGCAACAAATGTTCCTGCGGGAAAAGTCTGTGTATGGTAGTCCCCTGCAACCATTGCGATCAGGTACCTGGCAACTGATCCTGTTGCCCCCCCAAGAGCCACTGCAAATATTTTAACCATCCTGTTTGAAATGTTGTTTGTTTTGTTTAAATAAGGTGTTTTTTTCGTTATTGTGCTTCGCAGTAGGTAACATCATAGGCAGTTAACGTCAAGGATAAGGCGCGTTCAAGGGCAAAGAGGTTAGAATAATGAATTCCATAGTATGTTCTGTGCAGATCACGGCTGCGGCACCTGGTTTGCATGACAACACAGCAGACATTGACAGATTGCAGCAGGCTTTGAAAACGAAACTTGGAGACAACCGTCCGCTGACAGTCGCTTACGAATGCATGACAATTGTTGCGAGGGAGTTTCGCGAAGCAGGATTTTCTGGATATGCGCTTTTAAACAACCTTGACACAGCTTGGGTCGTGGTGGGTTTTACTGCTAAGAAACCTAGTGTTATTGCAGGGATGGCACTTGATCTTGGAACAACACATCTTGAAGCGACCCTGCTGAATCTTTTGGATGGGGAAGTTTTGGCAGAGGGAAATCTTGAAAATGCTCAAATTGCCTATGGTGCAGATATCCTCAGCCGAATTCATCATGCAACAGCAAAGAGACGTCAGCAGAAAAAAATACCATCTGATTTCCAGGATCCGGGGCTTGATGAACTTCAGCAGGTGATTGTGGCAACCATCAATGAACTTGCAGGAAAACTGGTTGTTCACGCTGGTTTAAAGACAGAAGATATCTCTGCTCTTTCCGTGTCTGGAAATACCACAATGGCCCATCTTTTTCTTGGCCTTGATCCTTTTCATATCTGTAGGGAACCCTATATTCCGTTGTTTAATCGTTCCCCTGTACTCAATGCTAAGCAGTTACATTTACGTTTTCATCCCATGGCTCCTGTATGGCTGATGCCGTCGGTTGGCAGCTATTTTGGTGGTGATTTGATCTCAGGGATTCTTGCTTCCGGTATGGCACAATCTTCCAAAACCCGAATGCTTATTGATGTTGGTACGAATGCCGAGGTGGTACTTGGGAATAGCGACTGGCTGATAGCTTGTGCAGGTGCGGCAGGACCTGCTCTTGAAGGAGGGGTTGCCCGTATGGGGATGCGTGCAGGGCCCGGCGCGATTGAGTACGTCGCCATTAATCCAGAAAACTATTCAATGGATATTCGTACAATTGGCGGTGTTGAACCTGTTGGGATCTGTGGCTCAGGGCTTATCGATCTGGTCGCAGCACTCTACCTCGCCAGGATTATAGATATACGGGGGAAATTCAGAGATCCTGCGACTGAGAAGAATCCTGAAAGAGCTGCATTTATGAAAGAGCATTTACATGAACATGATGATGGGTTTTGTTTTGGGGTAACAGGTCTTAGTGCGAAAGGTACCAGAAATGAGGTGGTTCTTGAGCAGATAGATCTTGATGCCATGATTCGGTCCAAGGCTGCCATGTATGCCATCCTGACAACGCTTATTAACCAGGTTGGATTGGATTTCTCAGATCTCGAAGAGATTACAGTGGCCGGGGCTTTCGGGCGCCATATAAATCCTCAGCATGCGATGACACTTGGTATGCTCCCGGATCTGCCTCTCTCTGTCTATCGAGCCATCGGGAATAGTTCACTTCGCGGTGCAGAAAAGGTGTTACTTGATGGAACGGCCAGAGATGATTGTGAAAAAATTGTTTCAAGTATTACGTATCTTGAATTAAATGTGAATCAGGAATTTATGATTAGCTTTTCAGGGGCTCGTTTTATACCACACACAGATCCATCACTTTTTCCTTCTGTTCCGTTCTTTAAGGGAGATGAGATTTGACTTTTAAACAGCTTCTACCTGTAAATGCTCTTTTGAGGTTGTTCGTTGACTGCTCTGAAGACTTGCATTTTTCTAAAATGATGTGCTATACTTCGTGCTGATAATTTTGGTGCCCTATTCTATAATGCCAGCAATAAGAAATAAGAATATGTGAGAATGTAACTATATCAAAAAGTTACGAATAACGATAAGGTACTTACTTGCAGTCTGTCTGTGTTAGGCTTTTATGTAGTTGTGTATTGCAGTTTGAAAAATAATCCATCCGGTTTTTGCCTGTAGAGGTAGAAGGTTGATGAACAAATGAAAGGGACTGATTGTTATTTATTTCACATTTCTGTGTGCAATAGATTGTAACAGCGCTTGACATGGCCAAAAAAACGCGAAGAAATTGTCACATGGGGGCACGGAAAAGTGCCAGGGAACGTTTAAAAGGTTTTTGGGATGTTTTTGAAAAAGAAGATGCTGTCCTTGTCTGTATCAATGCGGACCCTGATGCTCTGGCATGTGCTCTGGCCATTAAACGATTGCTTCGTTATCGTGTAAAATGTGTAACAATTGCTCATCCCAATGAAATTCGAAGATTAAATAACGTTTCCATGGTGGAGCGGCTTAAAATACCGTTGGAACGTCTTGGAAATGTGAAAGTTCAAGAGTTCACTAAAAAGGTACTGGTTGACTCCCAACCGTGCCACCTTCCTGTTTTTGAAAAAATCCAATTTGATGCCATAATCGATCATCACCCTGTCAAAGGAGTGTATGAACCAGCTTTTGTGGATATTCGTCCTCCTTATGGCTCCTGCTCAACCATGCTGGTTGAGTATTTACGGGCTGCCAATATGAAGCCTTCAGTTGCTTTGGCCACAGCTCTTTTTTATGCAATCAAAGTGGATACACAGGATTTTTCTCAGCAGGCTCTGCTTGCAGATGGAATTTCTTTCAGGTATCTTTTTAATATTGCCAACAGAAACCTTGTGAAAAAATTTGAGCTTGCCGATATGCGTCGGTCTGAACTCAAATATTTTAATATAGCATTGAGTAACCTGACCTTTTCGAAGGGGAGGTTTTACACCCATGTCGGCAAGGTGAGAAGTCCTGATATTCTGGTTAATATTGCAGATTTTTTGAATCATGTCGATAAGATTGATTGGGTACTGGTCTCTGGGGTTCACGGGGAGAAACTGGTCGTAATATTTCGTTGTGATGGTTATCGTAAAAGTGCAGGGAAACTTGCAGAACGGATTTTCTCCGAATTTGGGTCTGCCGGTGGTCATAAAGAGGCGGCAAGAGCCGAAGTGCCTCTGAAAAATCTGTCAATTAGTGCTCAGGAATTTACCACGAACACATTAAAACGTCTGACAACCAGACATATGAAATAACCATTTTGACCTTTTTACGAGTTTATCAGAGTTAACAGGCTCGTAAAAAGGTTGAAATCCCGATGGTTAAGTAGATAAACGCAGATTTCGAAGAACTTCATGTACGGGGCGCACAATTTTTAATTTCGGCATGCTAAGGCATGTTGGGATTAATAAAGGGTGCTTTGCAGGTGAACTGCAGGTAAGTGCCTTGGTGCTATAACGTAATAATATGATTAGAATTAACCTTTGCCGGTTTCTTGTTTTTTATTGCAGAAATCATGAAGTAAGGCACTGATAAAGCAGGTGAAGAATTTGTTCGATGCCGTCAGATATAAATCCGTATTCCTCAATAGGTGACTGATGCTGAAGCCTTCAACACTTGCAATGATTCTTGCCGGAAGTCGTGTCGATGAACTGAATGTCCTCACCTACTATCGTCCTAAATCCGCCGTTCCGTTTGGTGGCTTTGCCAGAGTTATCGATTTTCCTCTCAGCAACCTGCTTCATTCCGGTATTGAAAAGGTTGCAATTCTTTCTCAGTATCGCAGTTTTTCCCTTATCAATCATATCGGTACAGGAGCGGCATGGGATATGGTTGGCAGGAATCGTGGCGTATCCATTCTGCCTCCTTTTAAAGATAATAGTGACAATGAAGGACATACAGACTGGTATCGCGGGACTGCCGATGCTGTCTATAAGAATCTTGATTTTATCAATTATCATAAACCTGAAGAAATTCTCATCCTGTCAGGTGATCACATCTATAAGATGAATTATCAGGATATTATTAGCTATCACCATCAAAAAGATGCTGACATGACCATTGGTTTTGTACAGGTTGAAAAAGAAAAGGCACATCGTTTCGGGATTGCCGAAATTGATGATGAAGATGGAGACACAGGCGGAAAGGTGATGGCGTATTGGGAAAAACCTGATAAACCTGAGGCAGATTGGGCATCACTCACTGTACTTATTTTTAAACCGCAAATTTTATTTAAGGCCCTTCACGAAAATCAAATTTCTAAGTCCTATGAATTTGGCAAAGATATCATCCCACTGTTAATGGAACAGGGAAAGAGAATTTACGGATATAAATACAGAGGGTATTGGGGCTATACCGGGACAATTGAGGAATACTGGCAGGCTAATATGGATCTGCTTGGCGATAATTCGCCAATTGATATGGAAGCTTGGGGCTTGCGGACCAATATGGAACATCGTGGCATCAGTGATGCTCAACCGGCACTGCTGTATGAGGATGCAAAAGTTCATAATAGTCTTATTTATAATGGCTGCATGGTGGAAGGAACTGTGCGAAATTCTGTTCTGTTTCCTGGTGTGCATATTGGGAAAGGGGCGGTTGTTGAAAACTCTGTTCTTTTTTTTAGTAACCACATTGGTGAAAACTGCTGCTTGAATAAAGTGATTTCAGATGTGAATTCCGCATTTGGGCAGGGGGTTTGTGTAGGGCCTGAGATTGGTTCCGATGCCGTAATTATTACTGTTGTCGGTTGGAATAATCATGTACCGGCTTGGACACAGATTGGAGAAGGTGCAACAATTTATCCGAATCTTCACACTGAACAATGGCCACTGGAGGTAAAACCCGGGGAGGTACTGAAATGAGAGCAAAAAAAGAAGCTCTGGTACTTCTCCTTGCCGGTGGTGTCGGCAGTCGTCTCAATATCCTTGTGCAGAGCCGTGCCAAACCAGCAGTTCCCTTTGCAGGTATCTACCGGATTATAGACTTTAGCCTCAGTAATGTGATGAATTCTGGGCTTACTAAAGTCGGTGTACTTACGCAGTATAAACCCCTTTCTCTTATGCGTCATCTTGGCATGGGCGCAGCCTGGGATTTTACCGGGCGCAGCAGGGGAGTTAAAATTTTACCCCCTCACACAGGATTTAAGGATTCGGATTGGTATAAAGGGACAGCGGATGCAGTGCGTCAGAATATCGACTTTTTAGAGAAAAATTCTGCGGATGAAGTGATTTTGCTATCAGGTGATCATATTTATAATATGGATTTTGATGCCATGCTGGAATATCACCGCTTTAAAAAAGCCGATGTCACCATTGGTATGATGGTGGTTCCCTTGAACGAAATCCATCAGTTTGGCGCGGGCATTACGGATGCTGAAAATCGCATTGTTGACTGGGAGGAAAAACCGGAAAATCCTAAAACAAATCTGGCCTCCATGGGGATTTATGTTTTTGACTATACATATCTTCTGGATTCTCTCTATAAAGATCGTGAAGAAGTGGATTTTGGCATGCATATCCTGCCGAGGGCCATTGATAATGATGATGTTTTTGCGTATCCTTTTTATGGATATTGGAGGGATGTGGGAACCATCCAATCCTACTGGCAGGCCAATATGGATGTGATCAGACGTGATAGTGGTATATCACCAGCTGAATGGGGAATCCGTACAAACATTGAGGCAGATGGAAGACCGGCTGACCGGCCACCAGCCCGGTTTGGCAATGAGGCTAGTGTTAGTTCTTCTATGATATCTGCTGGTTGTACTGTTCACGGAACAGTTGAAAACTCTGTTCTGGCTCCCGGTGTGATAGTTGAGGAAGGAGCTGTCATTAGAGATTCCATCCTCTTTGCGGATTGTATTGTGGAAAAAAACAGTATAGTGGATCTGACTATTTGTGATAAACGTGCGCAAATACGGGATCATTCTCTGGTGGGCTCAGGTGTAAATCATGACACTGCAAATATCCTGCATCCCAAGCATCTCTATACCGGGATAACCCTTGTTGGTAAGGAAGCAATTGTTCCATCCGAAGTGGTTATCGGGCGCAACTGTATAATTAATTCACATACTGACGAAAAAGCATATTTTTCAAAATCGGTTGCTGATGGTGAAACACTTTAATTGCAGTATTTAGCCGGTTTACTTTTCTGCGCAGAACGTATTTTGGAATTACAGGGGAAATGGTGATCCCGGCGCGATTCGAACGCGCGACACCCAGATTAGGAATCTGGTGCTCTATCCTACTGAGCTACGGGACCACTACTGATTTACAGTCAATCTATACCATTTTACCCTTAGTACTGCTATTTATTTTTCACACCCATTAGCACCAATATTCAAACGTAGCAGAAGTGCTTGTAATGGGTACATTTGCACTCTCTGGCAATATTCTCAATTCTAACTTTCGTGGCCGGAAATAAGAAACTCTATGAGAAATATCGCGTAAAAGAAGATACTGCTTCACGAGGTGTGCGATAACTGTTGATCACAGCTTCTTTATCTTCGTAGCCCAGTGCCATGCCGCAAAGTAAAGTAAAATCCTGCGGATAACCCAGCACTGTTTTTATGATTTTTGGATAGTCCGAAAGCGACGCCTGGGCGCATGTTGCAAGACCTATGTCCACAGCTGCCAGCATAACTGATTGAAGGAACATGCCATAATCAAGGAATGAACCGGTTTCCATGGAAGAGTCCATGAAAAACAGAAGCATCACAGGCGCATCAAAAGAGCGATAGTTAGCAACCCATTGTTCAAGACGAGCCTGTTCATCCTTGCGATCAATTTCCAGGGTAGAATAGAGCTGGACGCCACATTCTATACGGCGTAGTTTGTAAGGATTGACCCATTTTTGAGGGTAATATTGAAAATCAGCCTTTCCTCTCTTTTCTGTTCTAAATTCTGACTCAATCTGTTGCTGGAGCTTGGCTTTTGTATCCCCGGAAACGACAGCTACCTGCCAGGGTTGGATATTAGCCCCGGATGGTGCCTGACTTGCAGCAGAAAGAATTGTATCGATTTTTTCTTTTTCGACTTCCTTTTCAAGAAATGCACGGACTGATTTTCGATGTTGCAGGGCTTCCAGAGTGTTCATAGCGGCTTCTGTTCTTCTGAATTTTTGTGGTATACTGCTTACCCGGATGGTGCTGAATAGATAGTATATCCGGTAAACTCGAAAAAAGCTGGCGAACTGATGAATAGTTATGAATAAAGTGATAAAAAAAAGCCCCTGTGAAAACACAGAGGCTTTTTATCTGAAAACGGTTATGGCAAGCAGGTATTTTATCCGAAGTAACGTTCCAGCAGACCTTTGAATGCCATACCGTGACGGGCTTCATCTTTACACATCTCATGAACAGTGTCATGGATGGCATCAAGGTTTTGTTTCTTTGCCTCAACGGCGAGATCTTTTTTGCCCTGACATGCGCCATGTTCTGCAGCAACGCGCGCCTCAAGATTTGCTTTAGTGTCACCAACAACAACTTCTCCGAGGAGCTCTGCAAATTTTGATGCGTGTTCCGCTTCTTCCCAGGCGATTCGTTTGTATGCTTCTGCTACTTCTGGATATCCCTCCCGATCAGCCTGACGGCTCATGGCAAGATACATTCCAACCTCAGTACATTCACCGTTGAAGTTGGCACGAAGGCCCTCAAGGATGGCAGGGTCAACACCTTTGGCCACGCCAATTACATGCTCATCGGCCCATGACATTTCTCCCTCGGCGGCTTCTCTGAATTTATCTGCAGCAGCGCCACATTGAGGGCATTTATCAGGGGCACTGTCACCTTCATGGGTGTAGCCGCATACAGAACAAGTAAACTTTTTCATAACATTTCTCCGTTGGTTTTTTTTGTGAATATTATTGAGGTAAGGGTTCTCATATGATAAATATTTTCAAAAACAAAAGCAAGAGATTATTTCGCTTTTTTTATAAAATATCTTATGTAGGGATCAGACATCTGAACATGAAAAATGGCTTGATTTCGAGTAACTGTTGTTTGAAAATAAGGTGTTTTGCTGGAACAGGGCCGATGCAACTTTGCCCCCCTCTGTGTCAGGGAAGGATTCGCCAAGTATTGAAGTAACAATTTCCCGGTACTGTAGTTTGTCTTTTGGTGCGTTTGGGAGGAGACGCCCAGCGCTTGCACTGACAACTATTTGTGAAGCAATAAGTTTTTGCAGGGTTTCAAAAAGCAGTTTGGCAGAATAAGCAGGGCATTTTTCCGGGAGTTCTGTTTTTCGTAGTTTGATATTATTTGTGTAGGAGTTGTACGTAGTATTCAGGATATCAAAGGCAGCACTCAACTGTTCAAGTGGAGAGTGGCGCTGACGTTTAAGCTGGTAACTGCGTTGTTTTTGACAGGCGAATGCCAGTTCTGCTCCACCAAGAATGAAAACCCAGCCAAGAAACATCCAGATGAGAAAAAGTGGCAATGTTGCAAAAGAACCATAGATAGCATTGTATTTTGAAACCCCAATCTGCAGGCCAATATAAAAGTTCTGGGTGATAAACCAGAGCGTCCCGGCAAAAAGGGCACCAATGAGTGCAGCGCCAGGTTTAACCCTGGTGTTTGGAAAAAAAATATAAATTAAAAACAGAGTCAGGGTGATAAAAAAGAGGGGAACAAAAAGCAGAAGGCCCGTTTGAACCATTGGTCCGGGAAGCAGTGCCATGAGTTTGTTCAGAAGTCTGTCGTTTTTAAGCACTGCATTGGCCGCAAAGCCAAAGTTAATGGAAAGAGGCATGAGGATAAGAAAAGTGAGGTAATCTGTCACTTTTCGCAGGAGGGATCTCCCTGCAGGCACGTGCCAGATCGTGTTCATGGAGAGTTCAATATTACTTAGTACAAGGATCGCACTGAAGAGAACACCAAGCACACCAATGGTTCCAAGGGTTGCAAAATCCGTGTTATCCACATAGTTAAAAACCTGATCAGCAGCTGAACGAAAATCTGCGGTGATTGCGGTATCCTGCTGGAGAGACAAATCAGTACTTTCCGGTGATACCTCTTCACTCTTGCGGTAACTGCCGGGAAGACCAATGTGGGTCAGGGGAGATGTTGCTTCAAGGGTGTCAAGGTAGCTGTAAACAACCTGTTTTAACTCATTTCCTCCCCCAAGACCCTTTACCACTGCAGTACTCATGGCAAGCATGGGAACAAGTGACAACAGAATGGTGTAGGTGAGTGCACTTGCCCTGACGGTGAGGGAATTCCTGCTGAACTCTTTGATCGTAATCAGTATTATTCTGGTTAGGCTGTGTACCTTCCGTAGAATAAAGGAGTCTTCTCGGTGGGGTTTGTTTGCCCAGTTAATCAGTCGTTCAGTGATGAGAGTCGCTTTGTTTAATGTTTGCTGTGTCATGGGCACGGAGACTGCGTAGAGGTCGTGTTTAAGTGAAATGTATTAAGCCCTTACTTGCAGTGTACCTTGGTTAACCACTTATTAAGCAAATCAAAAACGATATCTCTTTTGATTGGTTTGGTAATATAATCATTCATACCGGCTTCAAGGCAGAGCTCTCTGTCCCCTTTCATGGCATTTGCTGTCATGGCAAGTATCGGGATGTCTGTATGGCCTAATTTTCGTATTTGTCTGGTGGCCTCATAGCCATCCATTTCCGGCATCTGAACATCCATGAGAATGGTGTCAAATTCATCAGGACTGCTGCAGAACATTTCCACAGCAATTTTTCCATTGGCTGCAACCTCCACCTGATAGCCGGCTTTAGTTAGAATCATGTTTGCAAGTTTCTGATTCACCAGGTTGTCTTCAACGAGAAGGATGCGGATTGATTGCTTAATTTCCTCTCTCACAGAGTATTGAGTTACCAGCTTTTTCTCAGCAGCACCTTCAAGTTGTTCTCCCCCGGTACCCAGAGTTCTTGAAAGGGTACGGAGCAGGATGGACCGTCTGGCAGGTTTGTTTAAAAAAGCAGTAAAGCCTGCTTCTTTACATTGTTTTGCAATTTTTTCAGTGGATGAGGTGTAGGCAAGAAAGGGAATGTTTTTACTTTTAAGTTCTGACGTCCGTATCATTCGAGCAAGTTCAAATCCCGAAATAGCTGGCATCTGTAAATCAATGATTGCCATATCAAAAGGCTTTCCCTCTTCTTCAGCTTCCGCCAGAGTCTTCATTGCCTGCGTTTCATCGAGCAGGGCAGTGGCCTTAATCCCTGCATTTGTAAGAAGATGGTGGAGGATATCATTGTTGGCAATATTATCGTCAACAATGAGCATTCTTTTCCCTTCAAGATCAAGTTGTTTGAGCGTTTTGGCGCGAGAGACCAGCGACTTACGCATTTTTGCAGTAAAATGGAATGTGGAACCTTGGCCCTGAACACTTTCCACCCATACCTTCCCCTGCATAAGATCTGCTATTTTTCGACAAATGGAGAGACCAAGACCTGTGCCGCCATATCTTCTGGTTGTGGTACCATCTTCCTGTTTAAATGTTTCAAAAATAGATTCATATTTGGAGGGGTGTATTCCAATTCCAGTATCCCTGATAAGGCAATGAAGTTTAATATTCTTTTCATCTTCCTCTTCAACGTTGATGGTCAGCTCCAGTTCACCTTTCTCTGTGAATTTTGCAGAATTTCCAAGGAGGTTGACAAGTACCTGGCGGAATCGTCCCGGGTCACCGCTTATATTCGCAGGAAGCTTGTCATCAATTCTGCATAAAACCTCAATGGGCTTTCCGGCAACACGTGGACGAATCAGCTCACACACATCATGGGCCGTGATTTCAGGATCAAAATCGATATATTCAAGACTCATCTGTCCCGCTTCGACTTTGGAAAAATCAAGGATATCATTGATTAATGCCAACAGGGCTTCGCCACATCTCCTGATGGTTTCTGCACTGTCACGTTGCTCTTCGTCAAGTGTGGTGGACAGGAGCATTTCCGTAAATCCGATGACGCCATTCATCGGTGTTCTGATTTCATGGCTCATGGAGGCAAGAAACTGACTTTTGGCAACCGATGCGGCTTCCGCTGCAACTTTTGCTTCCCGCAGTTTTTTGGTCTGTATTTCAATTTCTATTTGCAGGGTTTTGGAATAGTTTTCCTGCTGTTCCTGGATAATGCGGTAGCTTCGTTCGTTGTCTTCAAGTGTTGCCTGATATTTTTTCTCGAGGACTGAAAATTTTCTGTCATATTGTTTTTTGTGAATATCCAGTTTCTTTTGTCCGGCTTTTATTTCCTGGTGACAGATGAATACTTTACAACAAAGCCGAATGTTTTCAGCAAAACAGGCGTTTTCTCCTGCAGTAGGTAGAATAAAGCAAAGGATTGATTTGATTTTATTAAGAGCGATTGCTGACCAGGGTGTTTCTCTTGTTTTTACAATTGCAAACGGTTCTGTGTTTGTTAAGAGGAGTTCCTGAAGTTCTGCAATCACTGCATCTGACGGGAATGCCTCGTTACTGTTGGAGTGCTGTTTTCCATCGTTGTCCACACAAACATAAGGGCATTCTGGAGCAGACTTTTGAAGCAGTTGCAGCAGTTCCCTGATTTCACACTCATATGAGATAACTCTGTCAAAAATTGAGAAACTTTCAGCCATGATATGGTTTAGCCTCCGTACAGATCTTGAGCGTTGCTCATTTCTTCAGGGAGATCCTCGATGAGTACCTGATATTCATCCATGTTTTCCTGCATATGGGATATGAGGTGGCTTGGGAGTTCCGGGTTGAAGTCAGCGAGTGCTGTGTAGCCGAGTTGTCCGGTGATATATTCAGCAATCTGTATGATGCCGGTTAGGCTGTCGGGCGCATAATCGCCACTCTCACGATGGTGATCACGGATCGCCTCCTGGATGGTTGCAGGCATATCCCAGTCCACAGCCATTAAATACCCGATGTCGCAGTGGTCGGTTCCCAGATATTCCTGTTCAAGGTCAATGAGGGAGACACCGGGTTTGTAAGCTTCGCAGGCGGTAAGAAATTTATCCGGTGCAACCTGTGATTCTATGATGAGCCCGAAATCATGGAGAATACCACATAGATATGCGTCGTCTCCATTTGTGCCAAAAATTCTTTCAGCGATCATTTTGGCACAAATGGAGACTGCAGCACAATGAAGCCAGAGTTTTTTTCTTGAAAAGGCCGGGGATTTTCTCTGATCTTCAAAGATATTTTTCAAGGCATGGGTCACGGCCAGATTATGGAGGTTTTTCATCCCAAGATAGGCCACAGCCCGTCCTATGGAATCGACTCGCTGAGCCAGGCCGTAAAACGGGGAGTTCACCAGGCGTAGAAGGCGTACCACCAAAATGGGATCCATCTTGATGACCTCTTCAAAATCCTTCATGGTGGAATTGTCGTCTGCAATGAGACGGGATAAACTTGTCACCACATGGGGCAGGGTTTTGATGTCTTTGAACTTTTTTAAGAATTTCTTTGCCTTGGACATGAGAAACCTATTATTGAGTAAATCCTTTTGATGGGTTAGTCGGCCATGATCTCTTTTTTAGTGATTGCTTCTGCTTTAACCCGGTCGAGCAACTCCGCCAGCACAGGCTTTATGTTTTCACGAATATCTCCAGCAACAATGAGATAGAGTAAATCATCACCTGGTTGGAAACGCCCGGTTTTGGCTTCTGTTACAATCTCAAAAATACCATCACGTTTCAGGAAATCCTGACGGATAGCTTCAATTTTCTCAAGATCAGGGGTGACTTCAAGTGCAACAACAGTTTTTTTGTTGTCCATGCGTGACCAGCCGCGAACGGTTCCATTATGCACCAGGATCATCCCCACATTATCAGCGAATCCAAGTTGTTTTTTCATTTCTGCAATACGTTTCGAGATATCCATAATAAGCTCCTTTTAGAGTAAAATTTGAGATTATTTTGTTCTCAAATAGCTTTGACGATGGGAATTGTCAAGCGTTGTGAAGAACGAAGGTTACTGAAATCAAGCTTAGCATTATATTTCTTTAACAACCAGTGTGGGAGGTCAAATTTATTTTTACAGATTTCCCAGACGGTATCACCTTTTCGAACCGTATAAGAAGTGACACCGACAATTTTATATGCATTAAAGAAATCCTCTTCAATTTCCAGATGAAAGTCAAATCGTTTTCCTTCAAAGTTTTTGGCTGAGACCCGCTCTAACGGGATTCGGATGTCTTCGTCCGGATGTACCCTGCGGGATTTTGTAAGGCCATTCAAACTTCGTATCAAACTTGCCGTCACCTTCAACCAGCCTGCAAGAAGTTCCAGAGATTCTTCAGGTTGCACAGTGATTGTTCCCTGAAGTGTCCCTTTTACCCTTGATATGTGATGAACACTGAGTTCTCCTAAAACCACACTCCTGGCCTTTTGGATGTTTTTCCATTCAGGCTTGTTCTTTTTACTGTCTGCTAACACAGGAAGCTGCCCTTTTGCTTTTTTTGCATGCGCAACGGGGGATGGGGATTTCGAGATGTTTTTCTGTCTTGTTGGCATAATCGTCTCTGTTTTCCTGACCTTTTTGATGCTGTCGGGGATACGCAGGTTCTGTCCAACAAAAATTGCAGCATTGTGACCAAGGTTGTTTGCATGACGCAGCGAGTTAAGGCTGATCTTGTGAGCATTTGCAATCTTCCCTGCTGTATCTCCTCTTTTCACACGATAAAACCGAGTGGGCTTTTGTTTGTTGTGGTAGAGACGACTGGGCATTTTGGAGAGTAATATTTTCTGCCGATTACTTGCCGGTAGATGCAGGGTATATCCTTTAGGCAAATATTTCTTCCCCTGAAGAACTGAATTTCTAAGAGCCGGGTTGAGCTTTTTTAAGGTATCGATTGTTATGTTGAAATATTTGCAGAGATCATTTGCGGCGATATAGTGGGGAAGGGTGATATGGATTGTCTGTTGTGGCCGTGCCTTTTTGACGGATAGATCCTTTTCAAGTCTTTTGGCCACTCGCATTGCTGCCAGATATTCAGAATAAAAATTCCGGGATGCAAATTTGAAATGGCCCTGTTTGTATTTTGAAAAGATTCGCTCATAACTGCCATATGCTTTCCTGGCTCGTAACATTCCTGTTGGGCCATAGTTATAAGCTGTCAGGGCAAGAGGCCAACTTCCAAGTAATTCATAGTTGTTTTTAAGGAATTTAGCTGCTGCTTTACTTGCAAGGATGGGGTCCTGTCTTTCATCGAGGACATAGTTAATGGTGAGAAACTGTTTTCCTGTGGAGCGTGTAAATTGCCAGATTCCAGACGCCCCAAATTTTGAATAAGCTTTAATATTGAAAGAGGATTCAACATGGGGGAGATAAGCCAGATCTTCGGGAAGTCCATGGCTTTTAAAAATTTGCTTTATTTGTTTTGTATAGGCCCCTGATCTGATAACTCCTTCTAAAAAGCGGTCTTTTTGACCAATCTGGACGCGGACAGAATTTGCAGCTTTTTTGAAACGTTTACGACTCACATTCCCAAAGAGTTTTGCCACACGTTTCTCTTCAGTACTGCGCGGTTTTTTTCCTTTGGCAAGTTTGTCGAGAATTTGAGCATATTTCCTTCTGATTCCTTTAAAAAGAGGCTTGTTGATTTTTGAGGCACCAGGCAAGCGGTGATTGAATATGGGAATCACTTCATACACTATTCCGGGATTAGTTGAGTCATGAACCACAGCTTGACTGGTGGAATAGCGACTATAAATCGTTTCCCAGAAGCGTACGTTATTGTCAATAACGGGGTAACATGGAAAAGGGTTTGCTGAAAAAACGAATTCTGTTCGGACAAGAAGAATGAAGAATATAAAAAAAATGGTTACACTGAACTTGAACACACTATGGGGTGTGAAGCGAATAGTTTTGTTCAATGGTCTCCCCTGCATGGTAGAGAACATTTTTTTATAAGAATAAAAATATCGGTTTAAAGCAAGTAATGGCATGGCAAAAAATAAGAATGATGGACTCGTAAAAAGGTTAAAAACAAGATGGACTTGGAAAAAACTTCATATTCAAGGCACGGAAATTTCTTATCTTTTCGGCGTACCAGGGTACGTTGAAAAGATAAGAAATTTGCAGTAACGAAGAAGATGAAGAGTTTTTACGAGTCCATCAAGAATAATAAATAGTTGTATTACGAATACTCTATTAAATCATAAGGAGTAGTTGATGTATAGACCTATCTTGGCAACGCTTGGTTTTATCCTGTCCAGTGATAAGAAATCAGTCTTACTTGTGCATAGAAACAAAAGGTCTGATGATGAACACTTAGGGAAATACAATGGCCTGGGCGGGAAAATGAAGATTACAGAAGATGTTCTGGCATGTCTTAAACGTGAAATTAAAGAAGAAGCGGGGATTGATTGCCGGGAAACGGAATTACGGGGAACGATCAGTTGGCCAGGTTTTGGGAAGAATGGAGAAGACTGGTTTGGTTTTGTATTTCTGGTGAAAAGCTACCAGGGCGAACCTTTTTTGACAAATGAAGAGGGTGATTTGCACTGGAAACCCATTTCAGAGCTTGAAGCCTTGCCCATGTGGGAAGGGGATAAATATTTTTTGCCAATGGTTTTTGATGACAATCCTGCTCCTTTTCATGGACATATGCCCTATGCCGACGGGCAACCTCTTAGTTGGAACTATTCAAGGGGGTAGCCAGGCTTGCAATAAAAAAAATCAGGGGTATAATTGCCCGTATCGAACAACTAAGACGTATTAATAAAAATTTATTTATGTTGGAGTATTTAGAATGACTGAAGAAAAAGAGCTTGCGCGTCTTGAAGGATTTGTCGCTACTTTATTGGAAAAATTTAACGATTTACAGGCTGAAAATGCTGATTTGACAGAGCGCTTAGAGAGACGGGAAGAAACAATTGAAACCCTCCAGGATGATCTTGCTTCGATGAAGGATGATCGTGGTGAAATATCTAATAGAGTAAGTAATCTTATTGGTAAAATTGAAGAGTGGGAAAGCAGCAGTGCTGTCTCCGTGACAGATTCTGATGAAACGTCTTCCGATGAGAGTTCTTCTGATTCAGGTGTGCAGGGGGATTTGTTTTCAGGTGAGACAAAGCTTGACGTATAGCTCTCACTTAGCGGTATGGGTTCAATTAATGATAGCTTTTAGGTGGTGTAAATCATAAAGAGGGAGATCTCTTGGAACGACTTGTCCGTTTTGAACTCATAGGCCTTGACTTCGCTTTTTATACTGGCGCTCCAGAGGAGGAAGTTGAGGAAATTATACAATTGGTAACGGATCTTGTTGAGGAAAACTGCACTTCAGGTACCTCAGGAAGTGTTGCTGTTGGAAAGGTTGCAGTGCTTGCGAGTCTTAATATTGCTTCAAGGTATGTTGAATTAAAACGAGACTTTAGCTTGTATAAAAAAGAAACTGAAGAGCGTCTTGCCTCTCTTGGGGAACAAATAGGTGAGGAATTGGCGGAAGAAAAAAGAATTTCGGGAAGATAATCCATTTTTTTTTCAAGAATTTTGCTATACTGTTGTTAATTAACGTAGATAAATTGCAGGCAGGTGTTTCGAAGGGTTCTTTTCGATTGCTATCTGTTGTTGTTTGTAACGGCTTGATATCGCTTATTTTCGTGTGTTGTGATTTTTGCTGCGGTAATTGTAAAGTAAGGCACTAAAAAGATGCAGTTTTCCCTGGCCTGTTGGTGATTATCAGTGTTGTTGAGCCAACTCTCTTAAAAAGGGTAACTCCTCTGTTTCTGAATGGAAAGTCGCTTGCGAATTCCCTGCTGGAATTATGAGTCTGCCCACCTATATTATAGGTTTAACGTTCCTGATGACACGGCAGGGTGGGGAAATTTATTTTTCTCAGGATAGTATGTCGGCAAAAACCGTTTACTGTTCTGTTTGTATATTCTGGATGTTGCTTTCAGGCAAAGCCAGAAATAACCGGCAGGATATACTGCGGGTGGAACCAATAGGTTCGAGGAAGGAAGGCGGAAGGGGAAGAAGTCGTCTGTTTATAGTTACTGTCTATCGGTTAAGGTTGTGGATTGTATGAACCGGTTTTACATATAGAGAAAAAATTACGTATTAATGCAGTATGTGGGTACTCTAAAATAGTAAGCAGATAAAGTATGGTCAGCTGATGACTTTGTTTATGTGGCTGGTTTTGCTTGGTTTACTTTGTGAGCAGTCTGTTCTCAGGCCAGTCTGGCAGTGGATTTCCTGATCTTGGAAACTTGCCTGACTGGAAATTCTCTTCTTTGTTTGTATTTCCTTTTGCGGGGCTTTTGTCCCTGTCGACTCTAGTTTCTCTCGTGGAGCATCCTGTTGTTAAGGGGGGAGTTTTGTGGATTTTCAATTAATTGCATTTCTGGCAGGAGGCGTGATCGCCGGTATTATTGCTGGAGTTTTGCTTAGAAAACGTCTTGTTGAAGGCGATCAGGCCAATATCGCAAGACAGTCTAAGCAAATTATAGAAACAGCCATATCTCAGGCTGGGCAGATAAAAAAAGAATCTCTTTTAAAGACCAAGGAAGAGGCCTATAAACAGAAACAACAAGCCCATGAAGAGATTCGTAAAGAGAAAAAGGATCTGAAAGAGGAATTGTTGCGTCTTGGCCAGAAAAAGGGTCAGTTAAAGCAGGAATGGGCCACGCTGGATAAAAGGCAAAGTGAGCAGGATAAGCGTTCTCACTACCTTAAACAGCAGGAAAAAGGGCTTATTGAAAAAAATAAACAAATTGATTTGCTCATTGGTAAGCAACGCTATGCGCTTGAAAAAATTTCTGGTGTTGGGCAGGATGAGGCCAAAAAAATGCTGATGGAATCACTGGAAAGTGAAGCCCGCATGGATGCTGCCAAGCGTCTTGCCCGTATAGAAAATGAAATGCAAATGCAGGCCGACAGGAAAGGTAAAAATATTCTTGCTTTGGCCATTTCCCGCTATGCAGGTGATTATGTTGCAGATAAGACCGTCTCCATGGTGCCATTACCAAACGATGAGATGAAAGGGCGGATTATTGGTCGGGAAGGACGAAATATTCGAGCAATTGAGGCAGCAACCGGCATTGATATCATTATTGATGATACGCCGGAAGCAGTTATTCTTTCAGGTTTTAACCCCGTTCGTCGGGAAGTTGCCCGTCTGGCCTTACTCCAATTGATTACCGATGGCCGAATTCATCCGGCTCGTATTGAAGAAGTTGTGGATAAAGTCACCAAAGATCTTGAAATGGTTATGAGGGAAGCCGGTGAACAGGCTACCTTTGATGTCGGCTGCCATGGTGTGCACCTGGAGCTGATCAATATTCTGGGCCGTCTAAAATATCGAACCAGCTACGGGCAGAACGTTTTACAGCATTCTCTGGAGGTGGCGTTCCTATGCGGAATAATGGCAGCTGAACTTGGAATTGACGTTAAAATGGCAAAACGGGCAGGTCTACTGCACGATATTGGTAAAGCAGTTGATCATGAAGTAGAAGGATCTCACGCTGTCATCGGAATGGATCTGGCCAAGAAATATGGGGAGGTTGAAGAAGTGGTTTATGCCATTGGAGCTCATCACGAAGATCAACCACCACAATCGGTTCTTGATGTGTTGGTTCAGGCTGCTGATGCTCTATCTGGTGCTCGTCCCGGCGCCCGGAAGGAGATGCTTCAGTCCTATGTGAAACGTCTTGAAGACCTTGAAGCCATCGCGACTGCCTTTGATGGTGTTGAAAAATCCTATGCTATACAAGCTGGCCGTGATCTTCGAATTATCGTTGACTCGCAGAAAGTGAAAGATGGAGAGGCCACCTTGCTTAGCCAGGATATCGCTAAATCAATTGAAGAAAAATTGACATATCCCGGTCAGATACGCGTAACTGTCATTCGTGAGACGAGGGCTGTGCAATACGCAAAGTAGTAAAAGCTACTGCAACTGCCTAAGGAATATTTTTGCCGAAGGGGTAAAAGCTCCTGAGGTTTCATTGTTAATCCTTTTTATTAGATAGTTAAAAATGCCAAGTATAGAAGAACAGATAGCTCTGCTTGAGAGAGGTGTGGTTGATTGTATCGGTCACGATGAACTGGTTAAGAAACTTAAAAAATCCGAAGAGAGTGGTGTTCCGCTTCGTATAAAGGCCGGTTTTGATCCAACAGCACCAGATCTTCATCTGGGACATACAGTTTTGATACAAAAATTAAAACATTTTCAGGATTTAGGGCACGATATTTATTTTCTCATTGGTGATTTCACGGGAATGATTGGCGATCCCACAGGAAAATCTGAAACCAGAAAAGCCTTAACCCGTGAAGATGTGGCAAGGAATGCTGAGAGTTACAAGGAACAGGTTTTTAAAATCCTGGATCCCGAGAAAACAAAGGTAGTTTTTAACTCTGAATGGCTCTCCAAGCTTGATTCTTTTGATATGATTCGCCTTGCTTCCGAGCTCACCGTTGCACGAATGCTTGAACGTGAGGATTTTAAGGTACGGTTTCGGGAAGGTAACCCCATTTCCATTCATGAATTTATGTACCCGCTAATCCAAGGGTACGATTCTGTCGCACTGGAAGCTGATGTTGAGCTGGGTGGTACGGATCAACTTTTTAATCTTCTCATGGGGCGGGATTTACAAAGATCCAGAGGCCAGGAGCCGCAGGTTGTTATCACCCTTCCCCTTCTTGAAGGGCTGGATGGCGTAAACAAAATGAGTAAATCTCTTGGTAATTATATCGGCGTTTCTGAATCGGCAAATGATATCTACGGTAAAGTTCTTTCAGCTTCGGACGAACTTATGTTTCGGTATTATGAATTACTAAGCGATTTGAGTATTGATGAAATTGCAGTCTTAAGAGCTGATATGGACTCGGGAAAGTTGCATCCCAAAGTGATTAAACAGCAGCTTGCAAGAGAGTTGACAGCCCGCTATCACTCTAAAGAGGCGGCACAACAGGCGGAGGAAAACTTTGAAAAAGTTTTTCGAAAGGGTGGTTTACCGGATGACATCGCTGAAAAAAAGATTCAGTCGGATGAAGATATTTGGCTTCCTCAATTATTGTTGGAACTGGAGATGGTTAAATCTACTTCAGATGGTCGTCGCATGATTAAACAGGGCGCTGTTTCTCTTGACGGTGAGAAGGTGACTGATGTGAAAAAGAATGTATCTCCTCAAGGGGAAATATTGGTTAAAGTTGGTAAGCGCCGCTTTTGTAGGGTGAGCTTTGCATAGATTTTCCTAACGCAGATAAACTGCAAGTAAGTGCTTCGAAGGTCTCTCTTGGTTCGCTATCTGTTGCTATCCGTAACATATTGATCTTATAGCACTCTCATATTTTCTTGTTTTTTATTACAGCTTTTCAGGAGTAAGGCACTCATTGTGCGTAAGCCACGGTAAATTTATGCTAACTTTTAACAAGTTGAATCTGGACAGGAATTTTGTGTCATTTTCAAGTAGTCGAACACTGCACGTACATTGAAACTGAGCTTACGCATTTTTTGCGTAACATTACGTATATTCTTTCCCTT
>CAMZLK010000005.1 GCA_947311475.1 uncultured Desulfocapsa sp. | reverse complement strand
GAGATGGTAATGCCTGGAGACAATGTACATGTAGTTGGTGAGCTTATCACCCCAATTGCAATGGATGTTGGACTTCGTTTTGCAATCCGTGAGGGTGGTAGAACAGTTGGTGCCGGCGTTGTTAGTGAAATCATCGAATAAGGAAGATCATGATACCTACAGATAAAATTCGTATCCGCCTCAAGGCGTATGATCATAAACTTCTTGATCTGTCCACCCATGAGATTGTTGAGACTGCGCGTCGCACAGGAGCTGCTGTTGCAGGGCCTATTCCACTGCCAACCTCAATCAACAAATTCTGTGTCCTCCGGTCACCGCATGTTGATAAAAAATCACGTGAGCAGTTTGAGATGAGAACCCATCGTCGTCTGATAGACATCCTTGAGCCTACTCAACAGACCATTGATATGTTGATGAAACTTGAATTGTCTGCCGGTGTTGATGTGGAGATTAAACTGCCATAGCGATTTTATTCATTAAATCGCTTAATTAGAAGATGTATAGGTAAGATTATGCCGAAGACAATGGGTTTGTTAGGAAAAAAAATTGGTATGACCCGTGTATATAACGAAATGGGAGCTGTAATACCTGTAACAGTTATAGAAGCTGGACCTTGTAAGGTGCTTCAGGTCAAATCAGAAAGCAATGAAGGCTACAACGCTATTCAGGTTGGTTTTGTTGAAAAAAGAGCAAATAGAATTACAAAACCTTTAGCTGGTCATTTTAGTAAGGCTGCAACCGAAGGATATTATAATATTCGTGAATTTAGAATTCAGAATCCTGAAGACTATAAGATCGGACAGGACATCAGTATTGGTGAATTGTTTAAAACCGGTGATGTAATTGATGTTCAGGGTACTTCTAAAGGAAAAGGCTTTCAGGGTGTTATGAAGCGTCACGGATTTAGTGGCGGCCCAGGTGGTCATGGATCCAAGTTTCATCGTAGACCTGGTTCAATTGGTATGAGCGCCTGGCCTGGAAGAGTTGTAAAGGGTAAAAAATTACCGGGACGCATGGGGACAGATAAAGTTCTTAAGAAAAATGTACTTATTGTAGATATTCGCGATGATGAAAATATTATTCTCGTGAAAGGATCTGTACCAGGAGCCAAACAGGGTCTTCTAAAGCTTTTCAGTAAGTAAATAGCCAAGTAGATTTCGGTTCAAGGAGTAAACAATGTCTACCGTAGATATAGTAAATACCAGCAATGAAAAAGTCGGCGAAATTGAGCTGAATGCTGATGTATTCGATTTGACTGTCAAAGAGCATCTGCTCCATGATGTCGTTCGTATGCAACGCGCCGCAAAGCGGGCAGGAAACGCCTGTACCAAAACAAGAGTTGAAGTTCGTGGTGGCGGAGCTAAGCCATGGCGTCAAAAAGGGACAGGACGTGCGCGTGCTGGTACTAAAAACTCCCCCATATGGAGGGGTGGTGGTGTAACTTTCGGGCCTAAACCACGTGATTACAGCTTCAAGCTAAACCGCAAGGTAAAAAAACAGGCACTTGCCATGGCCATGAGCGCCAGATTGCAGGAAGGTAATCTCGTTGTAGTTGATGATTTTACAATGGATGCAATCAAAACAAAAAATTTCGTTGGCATTATGAATGGTTTTGAATTTGAGAACTGCCTCGTTATTACCGAGACCAGCAACGATAATTTAAATAAGTCGGCCAGAAATGCCAATGGGTTCAAGGTACTGACCGTTGATGGACTGAATGTTTACGATGTTTTGCTACACAAGAAATTGATGTTAGTGAAAACAGCAGTTGAGAATCTTGAGAAGAGGTTGACTCCATGAAAAGTGACCATAGAATCCTAAGGGGACCATGTCTCACTGAGAAAGCTAATCTTCAGCTTGAAGTTGATAGAAAAGTCGTTTTCAAGGTTGATCCCAGAGCGAACAAGATCGAAATTAAGAATGCGGTAGAGAAAATGTTTGACGTTAAAGTTAAATGCGTTCATACCACGAATATGCATGGCAAACAAAAACGCGTTGGACGCTTCACAGGTATGACGAACGATTGGAAAAAAGCATACGTGACTTTGTCTGAAGGTGAGATAAATTTTGCTGATCAACTGTAATTTTCAGTTCCTGCAAAAATCTCAAAAAAAGCGAATTAGTAAAGCTATCAATCCAACATAGCCTTGATGGAGCGATTAGATAATTATGACAATTAAGACTTATAAACCAACATCACCAGGTAAAAGGCACCATGTGTCTATACAAGATTCAGAACTGTCTAAGCAGGGACCTGAAAAAAGCCTGCTCAGTAGTCTGTCAAAAACTGGTGGTCGTAATAATTACGGAAGAATAACCTCCCGTCACATTGGTGGCGGACATAAGAGAAAGTATCGGATTATTGACTTTAAACGTAATAAAGTTGATATTGCTGCCAAGGTTGTTTCCATCGAATATGATCCGAACAGATCAGCAAATATTGCTCTGTTGACATATCTTGATGGGCAAAAGACATACATCCTTGCACCATCAGGAATTGCTGTTGGCGATCAGGTCATTGCTGGAGATACCGTTGATATTAAGCCTGGGAATTGCCTTCCGATGATGAATATCCCACTCGGTACAGTCATTCATAACATTGAGATGAAGATTGGAAAAGGTGGTCAGCTCGTGCGGAGTGCTGGTGTATCAGCCCAATTGATGGCCAAAGAAGGAACATATGTACTTGTGAGATTACCATCTGGTGAAGTTCGAAAATTCCATAGACTCTGTCGGGCTTGTATCGGTAAAGTTGGAAATCACGAACATGAGAGCCAAAAACTTGGTAAAGCCGGACGTACAAGATGGATGGGTAAACGTCCACATGTTCGAGGTGTTGCAATGAACCCTGTCGATCATCCCATGGGTGGTGGCGAAGGGAAAAGTTCTGGCGGGCGACATCCATGTACTCCATGGGGTTATCCAACAAAAGGATACAAAACCAGAAAGAATACCGAGTCTGACAAATATATTGTTAAGAAGCGACGTTAATTAAGAGGATAATACTATGGCTCGTTCAGTCAAAAAAGGACCTTTTATCGACGATCATCTGCAGAGAAAAATTGACGCTGCAATTGAAAGTGGATCCCGTAAGGTTATTAAAACCTGGTCCAGGCGTTCCGACATCTCTCCTGAGATGGTTGGATTGACCTTTGCGGTACATAACGGTAGAAAATTTATTCCAGTTTTTGTATCAGAGAATATGGTAGGCCACAAGCTTGGGGAGTTTTCTCCCACCAGGACTTTTTATGGTCATGCATCAGATAGAAAGACTCGAGCATAATAAACGCGTTAAGATAAGATTCATTAGGAGTAAATATTATGGAAGCTCGCGCCGTAGGGAGACGCATTAGAATCTCCCCTCAGAAAGCCAGACTCGTTGCTGACGTGGTTCGTGGGATGGGTGTTGATAAAGCAATAACCACTCTCAGATTCATGCCAAAAAAAGGTGCTTCAATTTTACGTAAAGTCATTGAATCTGCTGTGGCAAATGCCACTCAGGATGACCAGATTGACGTTGATAACCTATATGTTAAAACTGTTTTCATTGATGGAGGGCCTTCGTTTAAAAGAATTCGTCCTCGTGCAATGGGACGTGCTACATCAATTATAAAACGAACAAGTCATATTACCGTAGTGCTCGATGAAAATTAATTCTTTACTTTGTCGGCAGGAATGGGTATGACTCACAATTTTTTTATTTATACAGATTAAGCGTATTGCTGGAGGACTATTTTGGGGCAGAAAGTTAACCCGCTTGGGTTCAGACTTAATATAACTCGGACATGGGATTCGATTTGGTATGCGAATAAGGACTACTCAAAAAACCTTATTGAAGATCAGAAAATTAGAAAGTTTCTAAAGAAACGTCTTCAACACGCCGCGCTTTCCAAAATCATTCTTGAGCGTACCGGAGAGAAGGTTCGTGTTAAACTTTTCACCGCTCGTCCTGGTATAATTATTGGGAAGAAAGGTTCTGAAATAGAACTCCTGAAGAAGGATCTTGAGAAACTTATTGACCGTAAGGCTGTTATTGATATTCAGGAAGTACGACGTCCTGAAGCCGATGCACAGTTGGTTGCAGAAAATATTGCTCAGCAATTGGTTAGAAGGGTAGCCTTCCGACGTGCAATGAAAAAATCTGTTAACTCCGCCCTGAGATTTGGTGTAAAAGGAATTAAGATTTCCTGCTCCGGTCGTCTTGGAGGTGCTGAAATGTCACGATGTGAATGGGTACGTGAAGGACGTGTTCCGCTTCACACACTTCGTGCTGATGTTGACTATGCACTGGCTGAAGCAAACACTACATACGGTATTATTGGTATCAAAGTATGGATTTTTAAAGGTGAAGTCCTTAATAAAAAAGATGCTCCTGCAGAAGCATAGCGGGATAGCCTTTAATCTGAAGTACAGAATTAATATTGGAGTTTACACATGTTAAGTCCTAAAAAGGTCAAACATAGAAAAGTTTTCAAAGGAAAGAATCGGGGGAAAGCACATCGCGGATCCACTATTTCCTTTGGTGACTACGCGTTGAAGGCTGTTGAGTGCGGGAAACTTACTGCTCAACAAATTGAAGCTGCGCGTATTGCCATAAACAGAAAAATAAAACGTGGTGGACAAGTGTGGATTCGTGTCTTCCCGGATAAACCTGTAACCAGAAAGCCTGCCGAAACCAGGATGGGTAAAGGTAAAGGTAGTCCAGAGTATTGGGTTGCGGTAACAAAGCCTGGAAAAATAATTTATGAACTTGCCGGCGTAGAAGAAGATTTAGCCATACAGGCTCTTACTCTTGCAGGTGCTAAACTACCATTTAAAACTAAGGTTATCACGAAGAGGAGCACATTATGAAAATGTCAGAACTGCGCTCAATGTCTACCGATGATCTGCAGAAGAAGCTGATCGAAATGAAGGAGGAAATCTCAAATCTTTCCTTTCAGCATAAAATCAGACCTCTTGAAAATACTTCGACATTGAAGAAGCTTCGTAAAGATATTGCACGTATCAATACTCTCTTTAATGAGAATTAGGGTATACTATAAAATTTATAATTAATCGAAGTACATTTTCGTATAACTCAAACTGTGTTAATCATGAGTGAGATAAAAAAAATTAAGAAGACCAGGACTGGTACTGTTGTCAGTAACAGGATGGAAAAAAGTATAGTTGTTCGTGTTGAAAGAAAAGTACGTCATAAGCTCTATGGTAAATATATCAAAAAGAGTGTGAAGTACCTTGCGGATGACCCAGAAAACAACTGTAACATCGGCGATCTTGTCAAGATAGAAGAATGTCGGCCACTCAGCAAAAAGAAACGGTGGCGGTTAAGAGACATCATACGGGAAGCAATTAGTTGATTCTCCTGTTTGACTCCATTTTCTTTGAAAACAACTGATTAATAATCAGGTGAAATTATGATACAAAGTGAAAGTGTTCTGAATGTTGCAGACAATTCAGGAGCTAAAAAAGTACTCTGCATTAGAGTTCTTGGTGGTACCAGAAGAAGATATGCATCCATTGGTGATGTTATTGTTGCCACTGTTAAGGAAGCCCTGCCAAATGCGAAAGTAAAAAAGGGTGACGTCGTTAAAGCAGTAATTGTTCGTACAGCTAAGGAAATGAAACGTATGGATGATACCTGGGTTAAATTTGACGAGAATGCAGCAGTTATTCTTTCCGGAACAGGTGATCCTGTGGGAACACGAATTTTCGGACCTGTGGCAAGAGAGTTACGTAACCAGGGATTTATGAAAATTATATCTCTGGCACCCGAAGTTTTATAATACGTTTTAAGAAGCCCCGTATATCATGCGAGGCTCTTAGTTAAAGGTGCTGAAAATGGCAAAGGGACAGACATACCTGAAAAAAGATGATCAGGTAGAAGTAATAGCAGGTAAAGACAAGGGAAGAGTAGGTAAAATCCTGAAAGTTTTTCCTGAAAAAAAGAGAGCTCTGGTTGAACGTATTAACATGATTAAGCGTCATACCAAGGGAACAGAAATGAACCAGGCAGGTCAAATTGTGAATCGGGAAGCTTCTATTCATATATCTAATCTGCAGTTGATATGTCCGGAGTGTACAAAAACCGGACGGATTGGCAAAAAATTCTTAGAAGATGGAACCAAGGTACGCTTTTGCAAGAGCTGTGGCGAGTCCATCGAAACAAAATAGCAACAGGTAAAATGGCAATTGCCAGGAGTATCAAATGGGTTCGCTGAAAGACCATTATAAAAACGAATGTAAACCGGCTTTGCAGAAAGAATTTGGGTATAGCAATGTAATGCAGATTCCCAAGGTTGAAAAAATCATCTTGAACATGGGGCTTGGTGAGGCTGTACAGAATCCAAAGATAATTGATGGAGCTGTAGAGGAACTTACGCGTATTGCCGGTCGAAAGGCAGTCGTAACCAGGGCAAAAAAATCAATTGCCGGTTTCAAGCTTCGCGAAGGAATGCCCATTGGATGTCGTGTAACATTACGATCCGATGTGATGTATGACTTTTTTAGTAAACTTGTTAATATTGCTCTTCCCAGGGTTCGTGATTTTCGTGGAATTTCTTCTAAGAGTTTCGATGGAAGGGGGAATTTTTCAATGGGTGTTAAGGAACAAATCATCTTCCCAGAGATTGATTATGACAAAATTGACAAGATCAAAGGCTTAAATATTACAATTGTAACATCAGCAACAACTGATAAAGAGGCCTTGAGTCTTTTAAAAAGTATGGGAATGCCTTTCAAGCCTACGAAAGGATAAAACTTTTTGTAGAGTGAAGTTGTTCTTATAACTAACACCCTGCATTAAGAAATAAATATAAAATTGAACGATAGAATTATTAGACTCGGAGGTCGGTTTGGCTAAGAAATCTCTCATTGCGAAAGCAAAAAGAACGCCAAAGTTTGCGGTAAGAAAATATAACAGGTGTCCTCTTTGTGGACGCCCAAAGGCTTTCATACGTAAATTTGGCATTTGCCGTATATGTTTTCGTAAATTAGCATCCAGCGGTCAGGTTACCGGTGTAACGAAATCTTCCTGGTAATAGATAACCACTAGATCAAAGTATAATTTTGATAAGGAGTGTTCGCGATGTCCATGAGCGATCCCCTGGCAGATATGCTGACCAGGATTAGAAATGGAGCTATGGCAAAATTCGACTCGATCGATATGCCTACTTCCAAAATAAAAGTAAATATTGCCAAAGTCCTGCAAGACGAAGGATATGTAACTAGCTATCAGGTTAACGAGTCCGGTGCTCAGGGAACATTGACAATTAACTTGAAATATGCTGCTGATCAGACTCCGGTTATCACCGGTATCAAGCGTATCAGTAAACCCGGGTTACGTAAATATGCAAGAGCCGGAGAGATACCAACTGTTCTCAATGGTCTTGGAATTGCCATCCTTTCGAGCTCGAAGGGCGTTATTACTGATAAAACCGCAAGGGCCAGTAATGTGGGCGGTGAGATTCTTTGCGAGGTCTGGTAAGACTAGCAATAACGGAGGTAATCATGTCTCGTATTGGAAAACAGCCTATTCCTGTCCCTGCTGATATTAACGTTGATATCAAAGGACAGATGATTTTAGTTTCCGGAAAAAACGGTAAACTGGAACGTGAAATTTTACCGGAAATCGAAGTCTCCATGAAGGATCAGGAGATTATCGTTGATAACCGGGATAACAGCAAAAGAACAAACGCTTTTCGCGGAATGACCAGAAGTCTAATAAATAACATGGTCGTTGGTGTCAGTGAAGGTTTTAAAAAGACCCTTATAGTAGATGGTGTCGGATATAAAGTGAATACTGCCGGGAAGAAACTGACACTCAATGTCGGGTACTCAAACCCTGTTGAATTCGCAATTCCTGATGGTGTAAAAATTAGTGTAGATGGTAATAACAAAATCATTGTTGAATCCATTGATAAAGAACTGCTTGGTCTGACCAGTGCCAGGATTCGTGAAATTAGAAAACCTGAACCCTATAAAGGAAAAGGAATTCGTTACGAAGACGAACATATTGTACGTAAGGTTGGTAAAGCAGGGGCAGCAGCTTAAGTAAACTAGCAATTACATATTGTGATTGTTTCTCTAATAATGGTAAGGAATAATGGCTAAGACAGATCCTAAGACAACAGCCAGGGCAAAACGTGTCCGACGTATTCGCAAAAAGATCACTGGAAACAGTGCTCAACCGCGTCTTAGAGTTTTTAAAAGTAATAAGCACATTTATGCTCAGATCATTGATGACTCTGCAGGTAAAACTCTTGTGTCCATGTCCACGGTGGATAAAGGTTATACAAAACCAGATGAAGGTGATAAGACAGGTGATGCTAAACAGGTTGGTTTATTGCTTGCAGAAGCTGCAAAAACAGCTGGTGTTAGTAAAGTCGTTTTTGATCGTGGTGGTTACATTTATCATGGTCGGGTGAAAGCACTTTCCGAAGGAGCCCGGGAAGGTGGGCTTCAATTTTAAAGAAATATATTTAGGGGGGATTTCCCTTGGCAGATTTTAAACGTTCAAGGAACGAAAGTTCCGATGAATTCATTGAAAAAATTGTATTCATCAATCGTGTCGCCAAAGTAGTAAAAGGTGGGCGTAGATTCAGTTTCAGTGCCATTGTTGTAGTTGGTGATGGAAAAGGAAAAATTGGATACGGACTTGGTAAGGCAAATCTTGTTCCTGAAGCCATTCGCAAAGGTGTTGAGAAGGCACGTAAAGATATGACGTCTGTATCTCTTACTGACATTTCTATCCCTCATCAGGTTATTGGAAGATATGGAGCAGGGAAAGTATTGCTGAAACCCGCTTCCGAAGGTACTGGCGTTATAGCTGGTGGCCCTGTTCGTGCAGTTCTAGAGGCTGTTGGAGTACATAATATTTTAACTAAATGTCTTGGATCCCACAATCCGCATAATATGGTTAAAGCCACTCTCAACGGTTTGAAAAGTCTTCGTACTGCAGCAAAAATTGCAGAAATGCGCGGAAAAAGCGTAGAAGAAATTCAAGCATAACGAAGAAGCATTAAGCATGGTTGAAACCAAGGTTTAAAGTCCTGGTGGTGGCCATGTTTTTTTTTCTATTTAATATCGAGTGAAAGGTAGTCAAATGTCAGATACAATAACACTTACTTTGGTCAAGAGCCGGATCGGCAGTACAGAGAAGATTCGTGCCACTCTTACTGGTCTTGGACTGACAAAAATGCATAAGCGTGTGACCCGTAAAGCAACGCCTGAAATTCTGGGAATGCTAAATAAAGTTGCACACCTTGTTCGTGTCGAGGAGGCTTAACATGATTAATTTAGGAAATCTCTCCCCGAACAAGGGAGCAAATAAACAAAGAAAACGTCTCGGTCGTGGCCCTGGAACTGGTCATGGAAAAACTGCAGGTCGTGGGCATAAGGGTTTTAAATCCCGTTCTGGGTCCGGCATTAAGCCAGGATTTGAAGGTGGTCAGATGCCTTTACAGCGTCGTCTGCCCAAGCGTGGCTTTACGAATATCAATACTGTGAAATTTTCCATTGTTACTCTAACTCAATTGGATAGTCTTGAAGAAGGAACGGTGGTGACATCGGCATCTCTTATTGAACAAGGTTTTGCTCACAAAGGACTTCCTGTCAAGGTGCTTGCTAATGGAGAAATAAGCAAAGCTGTTACTGTAACAGTAGATAAAGTAAGTACTGGTGCAAGGACCAAAATCGAAGCTGCAGGCGGTAAGGTTGTAGACGCAGAGACTAAGTAACAGGATTAAAACTAGCAATTGAAGCGTAATCAACACCTGCTTCTATACGGAAATAGATTATGAGCCGAACCCAGAAGACTGGACAATCATTTGATTTGAAGAAACGAATCATCTTTACGCTGTTAATGCTAGCAGTATATAGGATGGGAGTTCAAGTACCTACTCCAGGTATTAATGGGGAAGCACTCGCAGCGTTTTTTGCTAAGAATGCTGGTACGATCTTCGGTATGTTTAATATGTTCTCCGGTGGTGCTCTGTCCAAGTTCTCCATTTTCGCACTTGGTATCATGCCTTATATCTCTGCATCAATTATCATTCAATTATTGACGGTTGTCATTCCTCAACTTGAAACTCTCAGCAAAGAGGGGGCGGCAGGACAAAGAAAGATAACTCAATATACGCGCTATGGCACAGTTGGATTAAGTATTATTCAGGGTACCTTTATAGCGACTGGCCTTCAGAGTATGGTAGGTCCTGGTGGAGAACCAATAGTCTTAAATCCAGGAACACCGTTCGTGCTGATGACGATGTTAACACTTACCGCTGGTACTTCCTTTATTATGTGGCTTGGTGAACAGATGACAGAACGAGGTATAGGCAATGGGATATCTCTCATCATCTTTGCAGGTATTGTGGCACGCGGTCCATCAGCTCTTGTTAATTCATTTCAATTAATAAAGGCCGGGGAAATAACACTCTTCTTTGTTCCTTTAATTATAGCCTTCATGGTTGCAGTTGTTGCTGTAATAGTCTTTTTCGAAACTGCACAACGTAGAATTCCAATTCAATATGCAAAACGTGTTGTTGGAAGAAAAGTATATGGAGGTCAGAGTTCACACCTGCCTCTTAAAATTAATATAGCAGGCGTTATTCCACCTATTTTCGCATCATCAATTATGATGTTTCCTGCAACCATTGGTGGGTTTGTTCAGGTTGAATGGGTTCAAAAAGTTTCAGCTGCCATGGCTCCTGGAAGCTTTTACTATTACCTGCTCTATGTTGCCATGATTGTATTCTTCTGTTTCTTCTATACGGCGGTAACATTCAAGCCAGATGATGTCGCGGATAATTTGAAAAAGAACGGTGGTTTTGTACCTGGAATTCGTCCAGGTAGAAAAACTGCTGACTTTATAGATAAGGTTCTTACACGTTTAACAGTTGTGGGTGCCATTTATTTGAGTGTTGTGTGCGTACTTCCAACCATTCTGATTTCTAAATTTAATTTACCCTTTTATTTTGGTGGAACTGCTCTTTTGATTATTGTAGGTGTTGCCATTGATACAGTGTCGCAGGTTCAATCGCAAATGGTCATGACAAATTACGAAGGGTTTATGAAATCTACTAGAAAATAAGAAAGGGTAACTTGTGAAGAGTAGCACAGCAGAGCGACAAACATCAAAACCTATATTGGTTAAAACATCCGATGAGATAAAAATCATGAGGGATGCAAACCGGATAGTTGCAGAGGTTCTTTGCCTGATGCTTGATACTGTCGCCCCAGGTATCACTACTTTTGAACTTGATTTGATGGCAGAGGATTTATGCCGGAAACGTAATTCCGTTCCCGCTTTTAAGGGATACCATGGCTATCCGTCTTCATTATGTGTATCACTTAATGAAGAGGTCGTTCATGGGATTCCATCGCGAAAAAGGAAACTGAAAAAAGGTGATATTCTTTCAGTGGATTTTGGTGTTTGTTATAAAGGGTTCTTTGGAGATTCTGCAATTACCATTCCTGTGGGGAAGGTTAAACATGAAACCCACCAGCTTCTGAAAGCAACCCAAAAGTCGCTCGAACTTGCCATAGAGCAAGTTGTGATTGGTAACAGGGTCTCCGATATCTCCAGGGCAGTACAGGAATATGTCGAAGCTAAGGGCTATTCCGTTGTTCGTCAATTCGTAGGACATGGAATCGGGAGTTCACTCCATGAAGGTCCGGAGGTTCCCAACTATATCCAAAATCGAGGACAGTCTCCACGATTGATTGAAGGAATGGTTATCGCAATCGAACCCATGGTTAATCTTGGAACGGCCAAGGTTAAAATTCTCCGTGACGGCTGGACTGTCATCACAGCAGATAAAAAGCCATCTGCTCATTTTGAACATTCTGTTGCAGTTACAGTTGATGGGCCAGTGGTTCTCAGCTCAAGAGATGAATTTTTAGGATATTAGTAAAATAATACTTCTCTTTTTTAGGTGGGTATATTATAATCGACTCTTTTTCGAGTTGAATGTGTTCGTTTTAGGAGTGTATTTATGGCCAAAGAAGAAGCCATTGAAGTTGAAGGTACCATTGTAGAACCTCTTCCCAATGCGATGTTTCGTGTTGAACTGGACAATGGTCACAAAGTTCTTGCTCATATCTCGGGTAAAATGCGAATGCATTTTATCAAAATTTTACCTGGAGATCGAGTCACTATCGAGCTATCCCCTTATGATTTAACCAGGGGGAGAGTTACATTTCGGGCAAAGAATAATAAAAAGAAAAAATAAGAGAGTAATCACATGAAAGTCAGGTCATCTGTCAAAAAAATGTGTAGTGATTGTAAGGTATACAAGCGCAAAGGCGTAGTCCGGGTCAGCTGTAAAGTTAAGAAGCATAAACAGCGTCAGGGATAAACTGTCCTACTTTGGACAGACAATTTTTATTATTTTAAGGAGTACGTATTTTGGCACGTATAGCAGGAGTTGATCTCCCAAAAAACAAACATATGGATCGTGCACTCACATATATCCATGGACTTGGGCTGACATCAGCAAGACAAATACTTGATAAAGCCGATCTGCCACACACAATGAATAGTGATGATCTTGGCGGTGAGGATGTAACACGTATTCGCAAGATTATTGAATCGGAATATACTGTCGAGGGTGATAGGCGTCGTGAAGTATCCATGGATATTAAGCGTCTTACCGACCTGGGCTGTTATCGCGGTCGTCGTCACCGTATGGGACTTCCATGTCGGGGACAGAAGACTAAAACGAATGCCAGAACAAAAAAAGGTCCACGTCGTGGTGCTGGCCGTAAATAATATATTTATACAGGTGTAAATTATGGCCGCAGGAAAACGTGCCGGATCAAATAAGAAAAAAGTAAAAAAGAATATCCCCGAGGGGGTTGTTTTTATTTACTCTACCTTCAATAATACCATTGTCACCATTTCTGATAAGCAGGGTAATGTGATTTCCTGGTGTTCAGCTGGTGTTTTGGGGTTTAAGGGGTCTCGTAAATCGACTCCATTTGCAGCTCAAAAAGCGATGGCTGAAGCTGCAGAAAAAGCTGCTGAACATGGTCTAAGAAAAATAGAAGTTAGAGTTAAAGGACCAGGACCTGGTAGAGAGGCTGCACTAAGAGCACTGATAAATACAAGATTTGAAGTAAGCAAAATTGTTGATGTAACCCCAGTTCCTCACAATGGTTGCAAACCGCCGAAGCGTCGTCGGGTCTAACTGATCTTGTTGGAATAGTTTTTATAAAGTTACATTACATTAATCGGAGAATAAAGTGGCTAGATATACAGGAGCTGCCTGTCGTCGTTGCAGACGAGAAAATCTGAAATTATATCTTAAGGGTGATCGTTGTTATTCGGACAAATGCTCTTTTGAAAGAAGAGCTGTGCCTCCCGGTCAGCATGGTCAAGCCCGTTTTAGAAAGGTATCTGACTACTGCGTTCAGCTGAGAGAAAAGCAGAAAGTTAAAAATATTTATGGAATGCTCGAAGGTCAATTCCGTAACTACTTTCACAAGGCTGATTTGCAAAAGGGCATAACAGGAGTTAATCTGCTTATTATGCTTGAGCGTCGTCTTGATAATACCATTTTTCGACTGGGTTTTGCCTCTTCAAGAAAGCAGGCCAGACAATTAGTTCGTCACAATCATATACTTGTGAATGGAAGAAAAGTTAACATCCCTTCTTTCCTTGTTTCCGTTGGTGATGAAATCACAGTTAAGGAAAAGAGTAGAACCAATAATTATCTTGTTGAAAGCATGGAAGCTGTCGCCAGGCGTGGTATTCCAACTTGGCTTGAACTTGACAAAAACGCATTTAAGGCCACGGTTAAGGCTCTGCCTAATCGCGATGAAATTACCATGCCAATTCAGGAACAATTGATAGTTGAATTGTACTCCAAGTAATCTCTTGAATAATTGGTATATCGGTAATTGTATTGCAACTCTATAAGGTAGGAAACTTATGACTCAAACTGCTGAAGAGACACTCCCTATTTATCGTAATTGGCACGAACTTATACATTCGGAACCACTTGAAGTAGATAAGGCGAAACATACTAATACATATGGAAAATTTGTCTGCCAGCCGCTAGAAAGGGGCTTTGCTGCAACCATAGGCAACTCTTTGCGTCGTATATTGCTATCCTCCATTCAGGGAGCTGCAATTACAACGGTTAAGATTGAGGGTGCCCTCCATGAATTTACCTCCATGGAAAATGTTAAAGAAGACGTTAGTGAGATTATTATTAATCTCAAACAAGTACGTCTTCAACTCAATTCAGATGAACCTCAAACTGTTAGCATAGACAAAAAAGGCCCAGGTATTGTGACTGCTGCCGATATTGCTGGCAATAGTAACGTAGAGGTAATGAATGGTGACGAATTAATTTGTACACTTACGGGTGATACTGAATTTCATGCAGAACTTACTGTTGCGTGGGGCAAGGGGTATCAGCCTGCTGAGAAACAATCAAAAGATGATCTTGCCATAGGCCAGATTCCAATTGATGCAATCTTTACTCCTATTCGACAGATTCAATATGCTATTTCAAATGCTCGAGTCGGGCAACAAACTGACTTTGATAAGTTGACCATAGAAGTTGAAACTGATGGAAGTGTGAAACCTGAAAATGCTTTAGCATTTGCTGCGAAGATTTTAAAGGAACAACTTACCACTTTTATAAACTTTGACGAGGCTGAGGTTGAGCCTGAAAAGCCTGAAGAAGATTTGAATGATCACGAGCCATTGAATCCCAACCTGGACAAACCGGTTGAGGATCTCGAACTTTCTGTTCGTTCTGCCAATTGTCTTAAAAATGCAGATATTAATTTCATCGGTGAATTGGCGCAAAAATCTGACCAGGAAATGCTTAAAACCAAAAACTTTGGCCGTAAATCACTCAATGAAATAAAATCCCTTCTTACTGAAATGGATTTAACTCTTGGGATGAAGGTCGAAAACTGGGTTGCACCTGAAGCTGCAGAAAACAGCGACGACACTGAATTGTAAAAAAGTTATTAAATTGTTCAATTTCACTCGTAGATAGGAATTGAATTGAGGATAGAAATATGAGACATGGAAAATCAGGAAGAAGACTCGGACGCACCGGATCCCATAAAAAGGCAATGTTCCGTAACATGGTAACATCTGTTTTTGAACATGAGCGGATTGTTACAACTACTCCGAAGGCCAAGGAGGTTCGAAAGGTTGTTGATAAAATGATCACGCTGGCAAAGCGTGGTGATCTTCATGCAAAACGTCAAGCTATGAGTTATATCCAATCTCGTGACGTTGTAGCGAAACTCTTTGATGAGATTTCAGGACAGTTTGCAGATAGAAATGGTGGGTATACACGTATTATTCAAACAGGTCAGCGTAGAGGTGATGCAGCACCAATGGCAATCCTTGAGCTTGTTACCTATTCTGAAGATATTGAAGAAGAGAGCGAGAACTAATTTTACACCAGCTCATCCAGAACGTAAAGCTGATATGAATTTATTCATGTCAGCTTTTTTTTTCTTTTTTTTTCAAAAATTTTATAGTTGCTTTACAGAGATACAGGTATGAAGACAAAGAAAGATTTTCCACAAGGAATGAAACCCATTGGCAAAGAAAAATTTACTTTTCACTGTCATGAGGGGGTTGATTGCTTCATGGTTTGTTGCCGAAATGTTGATATGTTTTTGTACCCGTATGATATTTTGCGCCTAAAAGATGCCCTCGGTATCTCTTCTCAGGAATTTATGGAGAGCTATGCTCGTGTAGTTAGAGGGCTCGAGCACCCCTATTTTCCATCAGTTATGCTAAGACTTACCGAAGATGAGATTAAATCATCATGCCCTTTCCTTGAAAAGGACGGTTGTGGGGTTTATATGGACAGACCTTCCGCATGTCGAACATATCCTCTGGAACGTGGTGTTGATCGTTCCCCTGAAAAGGGAATGACCAATGATTTTTACTTTATGACTGACCATGAGTATTGTCACGGACACCAGGAAGAGAAGACCTTCACCGTAAAAAAATGGATCCGGAATCAGAGGCTCGATGACTATAACCTCATGAACGACCTCTGGGCTGAAGTGGATACCGTATTTGCCACAAATCCCTGGGCAGGTGAGGGTAGTGGTGGTCCGAAACAGCAAATTGTTTTTACGGCATGTTATGATATAGATAATTTTCGATTAATGGTTGCTAAACACGATCTTCTCGAACGTTTTACTGTTACCCGTGATCAAAAAAGGCGAATAAATGAATCCGACACGGAACTCTTGAAATTTGCTTTCGAATGGATCAAAAACTTTCTTGGTGTTCCTTCATCCCTGCTCAAAAGATGAGTTCCAAAGATATGGGAAAAGCCCATTACGAATTGTAGTTTTACAGGTGTCGTTAATCATAAAAATCTTTTTTGGTTTACTCGCAAAAACTTGCGTCACTCGTTACAGTGTGTTAAAAAGTAGTGTTAAACTTATTTTTTTTCAGTCGTTTTCTTTGCAATGTGTAGAGAAAATAAAATTCACACATCCCCCATATTCCGGTGTCATTGTTTTTATTGCTGAAATAATTACAATTATGAAGATGGGATGGACGTTTAACCGGATAGGAGAATTAGCATGGCAAAAGTAACTGTTAAAGAAATGCTTCAAGCAGGCCTTCATTTTGGTCACCAGACCCGTCGCTGGAATCCAAAGATGAAACCATTTATCTATGGACCACGAAATGGCATTTATATTATTAACCTTGATAAAAGCAAGAAACTCTTCGATGCCGCTGCGGAATTTGTCACCAGCGAGATTGCAAATGGCGGAACGCTTCTGTTTGTAGGAACAAAACGTCAGGCCAGAAATATTATCAAAGAAGAGGCAGTTCGTTGTGGTATGCCTTATGTAGATCATCGTTGGCTCGGTGGCATGCTCACTAACTTTCAGACCATTAAAAACTCAATTGAGCGCCTTAAATCCATTGAATCTATGCAAGAAGATGGCTCCATTAGCCGTTTCCCTAAAAAAGAGATTCTGCTTATGGGGAAAGAGCGAGTGAAGCTTGAGCGAAATGTTGGTGGTATCAAAAATATGCGGAATATCCCAACTGCTATTCTTGTTATTGACCCAAAAAATGAAGCCATTGCACTCAATGAAGCAAAAAAGCTTAAAATTCCTGTCATTGCACTTACCGACACCAACTGCGATCCAGATGGTATTGACTATATAATTCCTGGTAACGATGATGCCATACGTTCCATTCGTTTGATTTGCGGGCAGCTCGCAGAAGGTGTTCTCGCAGGTCAGGCAGCCCATGATGGTGAGAATGCGTCCGATGAAGCAATGGAAGCTGCCATGGTTGATGCCAGCGCAGAACAGGCTGAAGCTGCTGAGGTAACAGAGGGTGCAGAAGTAACCGAGGTTGCTACTACTAAATAACGAGCTTGTTCAAGTGCCTCTAGGAGCTTGTCCGAGAATAGGCATTTCGGAGTCTCGTTCCTCGCTTACCTGGTCAAAATCGAAGAATTTTTGAAAAATAAGCACAGCCATATGTTTGATATTGCGAGCATTATTTTTTAACAATTCTGAAGAGTTTGGGCAAAAGGGCATTCTCGGACAAGCTCCTAATGGCATTTCTATTCTTGATGACCTAGGGGCTGTAAAGCCCCTTTGTCGTGTCTGCTGTAACCGCTCTTTATTTTGAGCTCAGCGTATTCACTGTGGAATAGGTTAACACCTAATTATAACATATTTTAATTACATTTAGCTTCTCGGATCTTATAAGGATCACTGAGTAAGCACAGAAGAGAGATATAATGAAAATTACAAGTCAAATGGTAAAGGATCTGCGTGACAAAACAGCCGCCGGGATGATGGATTGTAAAAAGGCACTCAATGAGACGGAAGGAGACATGGAAAAAGCTGTCGATTTACTTCGTCAAAAAGGCCTTGCAGTTGCTGCAAAAAGGGCAGGACGAGCAACCAGTGAAGGAACAATCGAAACCTATATTCACGCAGGTGGAAAAATTGCAGCCATGGTTGAGCTTTCCTGTGAAAGCGATTTTGTTGCAAAAACAGATGGATTCAAGGAATTTGCTCGAGATCTTGCACTGCATGTTGCTGCCGTGAATCCTATTGCCATCAGTCGTGACGAAATTCCTGAAGAAATTCTTTCCCGTGAAAAAGAGATATATGTTCAGCAGGCTATTGATTCTGGTAAACCTGAGAACATCGTTGAGAAAATGGTCGGTGGGAAAATGGAAAAATTTATCAAAGAAATAGCCCTTCTTGATCAACAATTTGTAAAAGACCCGGATTTCACAATTCAGGAACTCATCACTGACCTTATTGGGAAGATGGGTGAGGTTATTAGCATTAAACGCATTGCCCGTTTTCAGGTTGGTGACTGATTTATCTGCGTTAGTGCCTTACTCCATAATTCCTGCAATAAAAACAAGAAACTGAGGAATGTTAATTGCAATTATATTGTTACGTTACATCACCAAGGCACTTACTTGCAGTTCACCTGCGTTAGATCCCCTAACCGCTATTCACCAGTGCTCGCTTTAATGGCTTTTCCTACCTTCCTGCCAAGCTCTATACAGTGATCAAAGTCCGTTTCTTCAGGAACATATTTAACCCGAAGACCATCGTCTATAACGTTAAATTTCAGATCAGTCATTGAAGTGTTCATTAATTTCACTGCCTCACCCGACCAACCAAATGACCCAAAAGCAGCACCTATCTTGTTGAGAGGACGAAGCCCACGCATATACATAAGGAACCCTGCCATCCGGGGCAACAAACCATTATTTAATGTGGAGCAGCCAAGTACAATGGCACTGGCATTCAGGACCTCACGCATGACATCACTGCGGTGATTATACCTGAGATTCAGAAGCTGATAGGAAATACCTTCTTTCTGTAATCCGGCACCAACTCTTTTTGCCATCGCTTCCGTTGAGTGCCACATGGTGTCATACACAACAAGAGCCTTGCCATCACCTTTCCCCTGACTCCACTGATCATAGGCTTCAAGTGCCATACCAGGATTTGTACGCCAGATAACACCATGATCCGGGGCAATCATCTTGATCTGCAGATCCATCTCTTTAACCTTAGCTATCAGCTTCTTAACCAATGGTGAGTAAAGAAGTAGAATGTTGGCATAATACTTGGTGAGCTCTTCCATGAGCACAGCCTGATCAACTTCATCATCAAAACGTTCGCTGGTTCCAAGATGTTCACCAAATGCATCGGAAGAAAAGAGAATCTGATCTTCCACAAGATACGTAAACATGGAATCGGGCCAATGCAGCATCCGTGTTTCAAGAAAAGAAAGAGTTTTTGCACCAAGGCTTACATCTTCACCCGGTACTGCAATCTGATACGGCCAGTCTTTTTGGTGAAAATGTTCAAGCAGTGCCTTTTTCCCCATTTTGGAACAGATAATTTTCTCCGGTTGAACCAACTCGACCATATCCGGCAGACTCCCGGAATGATCCATTTCCACATGGTTAACCACAATGTAATCAATCTTTTCAGGATCAACAATTTCTCTAATCCTGGCAAGCATATCACTTTTCAAGCCCTTCTTAACAGTATCAATGAGAGTAATTTTCTCATCCATTATAAGATAGGCATTGTACGTAGTACCTCTATTGGTCGAATATCCGTGAAAATCACGAACATCCCAATCCACGGCACCGACCCAATAAACATTTTCGGTTAATTTAATTGGATTCATTACATCTTTCCTCCCTGGAATTTATGTGAAAAAGAAAAAATTTAAAAATTTAAAACTTCAAAACCATTTTCAATATATTTCGCCATCCCCGGATGACCAGACATGTCAGCGAGCAGGGGAAGGCCTGTCTTTTCAATTTGTTCAAGAACCTGCATTTTCATGGAACAAGCCTTACATACCCCTTCTATTAACCCGGCCTCATTCACCTGATTATAGAGGCCATGGAGGAAATGTTCCTGCTTGATGATTTCAGGGATTAAGGTGGTCGCCTCACCTTCTATTATAATTTTACATTCATGTCCGGCGGCTTTTAACTCAAGTCCGTTTAATAACACATGAATAAAACACATGGGCTGCCCCTGAAAGGCCACAAGTAAAATTTTCTTCATTTTTATACCGTTTTTTCGAATTTTCAAGGAGGTAACACCATACCCGGCCCTACAAAAAAAAGGATATGGACTAAGGAGCCGTCCGGAAATACGCTGAACAATATCGTACTCAGATTTAGGTCAGGTTTGCTCAATCCGATTGAACAAAACCGCAAGCGTAGTTGCGCTACGCTGAGGATTTTGTGATTGATGATCGAACAAAGATGACCTGAAGATGAGATATGAGATGTTCAAGTCATTTCCGGACGGCTCCTAAGACAGGGGCTGCCAAGATGACAGCCCCCACTGAGCTTTTCTTACACTTCGCTGAAATCGTCCTTGTCTGCTCCACACACAGGACACTCCCATTCATCAGGAAGATCATCAAAAGAGGTTCCCGCAGCAATTCCAGCAGAAGAATCTCCTACTTCAGGGTCATACACATATCCACAAATATCGCACACATATTTTTTCATACCGTTTTCCGTTCCTTTTGTTTCAGTTTTGTTAGGAGAGGATGCACCCGTATTTTCAGCATGTACAGAACCGGGGCCAGCCAAAGGCCTAAATGCTTTTACGGTCGCACCACATACAGGACATCTCCACTCTTCGGGAAGATCCTTAAATTGGACTCCTTTTTTAATCTTACCTTTACGATCCCCTCTATCAGGATCATAAATATAGCCACAATTCATTGTTTGACACTGATACATTTCTTCAGGTGACGCCACTTGTTCAAGCCCCCTTGTTTTATTATTATACTATTGTTACGCTTTCCACAGACCATGCAGATTACAATGCGCTCGAGCAACGACAGCGTCTGCAGATACTGCAAAAGTAGCCTCGGGAGCATCACCTGGATTTAGAAATTGCCTGTAACTGGAATCGCCTGCTATAAGTTCAATCCACTCGATATAATGGTCATCAGCCATGGGGTGAGCAACACTTCCCACACTTACTTTATAGCCTCCGTCCACCTTCTCTACCACTGGAACATGTTTTTCCTGGGCAGCATCAACACTGTTTTCCTTGAGTAACACCATCGGTGCACCACAACAACTCATCTCACCAGCACCGCCGTGAACAACCTCTGTAATGTTACCACATATCCCACACTTATAAATCCCTAACTTTTCAGCCACTTACTGTCTCCTTTTGTATTATTTAAACTACTTATCCCAGAACGCCACCATAACTTCAGCTCTCAAAACCTGTTGCAAAAGAGCTCACCGCCCTTAGTCTTTAAGCCATATGATCCGTCAAATACTTTGCCACACCCTCGGCAGTAGGAACCATGGCATCATCACCTTTAATCCAGTTGGCTGGACAAACCTCACCATGCTCTTCAGTAAACTGCATCGCATCAAGCATACGCATGGCCTCCGAAACACTTCTGCCAAGGGGAAGATCATTCACAACCTGATGGCGAACAATACCTTCTTTATCAATTAGAAACAACCCGCGAAGTGCTATCCCCATGTCCAGCAGAACACCGTAACTCTCAGAAATTGTTTTACTTAAGTCAGCAACCAGAGGAAACTGAACCTGTCCAATACCACCATCATTTATTGCAGTATTTTTCCACGCCAGATGACTGAAATGGGAATCGATGGAAACACCTACAACCTCACAATTCTTCTCCTTAAACTGCTGAACAGCCGAATTAAAGGCAAGGATTTCAGATGGACAAACAAAAGTGAAGTCCAAAGGATAGAAAAAGAGCATGACATACTTTCCACGCAAATCAGAGAGTTTGAATTCCTCATTGAAGGTATTATCAGGCATAACTGCGATTGCGGTAAAGTCGGGGGCTTCGTTGGTAACTAATGGTTTCATTTAATATATCTCCACTACATTTAATAATAATTATTATACGTTCTCTGCCAACATTTCAAAGTATGCCTGAGGATGCGCACAGGCCGGACATTTTTTTGGTGCCTTGGTTCCTTTGTGGGTAAACCCGCATTTGGAACAGTACCAGGTCACTTCTTCACTCTTTTCAAACACAACACCTGCTTCAATATTTGCAATCAGTTTACGATACACCCTGGCGTGATGTTTTTCTGCAACAGCAATGGAGCGCATGGCAGCTGCCACAATGGGGAACCCTTCCTCTTCTGCCGTTGCTGCAAATTCAGGATACATGGTTTCAAACTCATGTTCTTCACCGGCTGCTGCGTTGTGCAAATTTTCCATGGTGCTTCCCGGAGGGGTCGCAGGGTAGGCTGCGGTAATTTCCACATCTCCACCTTCAAGAAACTTAAGCAGTGTTTTAGCGTGTGCACGTTCCTGTTCCGCAGTACGGTCAAAAATACCTGAAATCTGGACATAACCTTCTTTTTTAGCGACTTTTGCATAATAAGAGTATCTGTTTCTCGCCTGAGACTCTCCTGCAAAAGCAGTAACAATATTTTTCTCAGTTTTGCTTCCTTTCATAGTGCTCATAATATGACCTCTGGATAATCAGGATTTAAGGGCTGTTATTCCATCACTTGTAATTCCATATTTACAGCGCACAGGACTATCCACATATCCTTTTTTCTTTAATGCGGTAATCCGACAACTCACCTGCTTGGTTTCAAGTCCAGTTGCAGCGGCAATATCTTTTGAAGCACAGGGGCCATCACATTTACTCATTGCCTCCAAAACCTGTTTTTGCTCATCACTTAATGCACCTTTTTTTGTTCCACAAGCCATCGCACTATCTCCTTTCTCGTTTTTCTCTGTTGCTTTTAATATTTTTTTTTGGCACCTGGGACACACCCCTGTCACTTCCAGACGGCGCCCTGTAATTGCATAGCCTTTCGCATCCTCAACATCAAGATCCACCTGTTTTGCCCCAATGTCCAAATTTTCAATTCGGTGACACTGAACACAATAGATATGATCGTGATCCTCAAGCTCACTATCAAACCGTTTTTGCCGTCCACTGATTTCAAGCTTGCGAATCATTCCCAGTTCAGACAGAATTTCAAGATTCCTGTAAACCGTTGCCAGACTAATTCGTGGCATAAACTTTTTGACACGCTCGTATAACTCATCAGCAGTAAGATGCTTTTTACTTTTTTTGAGTTCTCGAAGAATCATCTCACGCTGGTTTGTCATTCTTAACTGCATACGCTCTCCTTGTGATAATAATTTCCAACAGTAAGTAATAACTGTTCGCAAGTCAAGCTTTTTTCAAATATTCCCCTGAACTGAAAAACAGAGTAGCATCGTTGGGAAATGATGGGGCCCGACTGAACAGACCAAGGCACCTACAAAAGAATAAAAGAACAACAAAAGATGGGAGTAAAAAAGGTACCTGCTCACAGGGCACCGCATCTCTGCGGAGTCTCGTTCCTCGCTACCTGCGCGGTCACGCTGACTTACGTATGACTTATACGCTGCGCCAGCCTGCCTGCGAAAAGCTGCAGCACCCTGTAAGCAGGTACAGAATCAGTGGTTTACGAAAGTAAGTCACTTACCCCGTGAGTAGTTACAAAAAAAAGGAAGACAACAACTAACTCGATAACAATCTGTCAAACTCTCTGCTTAAAAAATTCAAATGCTGTTTCTCTTCACCGACCATAAACAGAAAGAATTCTTTGTTTTCATCATTCTCTGCTTTTTCTGCAAGACGGCTGTATAAATCACAGGCCTGGGTTTCAAGCATCATCCCCAGCTCAATCACTTCGGTCGAACTCACTTTCCTGGCCTGAAAATGGTCGAGTATCTGCTGTCTGTCAAACCCTCCTTCAAGAGCATCCGATCTGACCGACTCTCCATCAAGAACACCAGGAAACATTGTCTCAAGCTTTGCCTTGTGTCCTTCTTCAAACTGTGCAAGACGAGCGAGTAAATGTTTGACAACTTCGTCATCACACATTTCCTCCAGGAGAAGGTAAAGTTGCTGTAACCCTTCTTCCATGGCATAAGCCATGCGGAAAACATCGGTAAAATTTCCACTGACAAAATACTCCATCCCAAAAGCCTCATCTCCGAAGGCTTTTCCACCTTCATAGGCAATAATACCGCCGCTCACATTAATGATGTGTTGAAAATCAGCTTTTAATAACAATAGGGCAGCAGCCTTGCTGCGCACGCCGGAATGTCAGTAAACAAATACCGGTTTGGTTGGATCAAGCTCCGTTAAACGATCCTGCAAATCTTTAATCGGGATTAATTTGGCACCGGGAATATGTCCTTTTTCATATTCTTTAGGCTGTCTGACATCCAGCAACTGGTACTCTTCAGGTTTATGCTCAGCAATAAATCGCTTCACCTCAACCGGCTTCATATTACTCTCTGATGAAAACAGACTTCTCCAGTTCATCCAAGTAGCTCCCTGTACATTTCCTCGTTATAGCCGACGTACAAATTTTTCCCGACCCGCAACGTTGGTGCGCGAAGGTTTCCTGTACGGCCAAGGCTAACTTTTAGAATCTCCTCTTTGCTTTCGGCATCGGGAGTATACACAACTGTTTTTTTACCTCTTCCCACATGAAGGGTTTTACCATCCTTTAAAATATCCCAGGCAGCATCAGTCTTAATTACTTTTTTTCGTGCATCAACTGTCTTTTCAACCTCTACCTTTGCATGCTCAAGAGCCTCCTGAGCCTTAGTGCAAGAGGTTCAGCCTTTACGAAAATACATCCAGTCTACCTTCATTTTATCTCTCCCATGGTCATTTTTATTTAAAATCCCTTATGAACTTCCTATCTATCCAGTCTTTAACCCGAAAAGCAAGCTTTCCAGATATCTGAAACCATTTTTTGCGTAAAACGCCCAATCCATTACCAAGATTAAAGATAAGCAGATAGTCTCCACCCGGGTCAAAATTCTGTAAAGGCTTACCTTGAAGAAAGGCCAGCAAGTTGTGAAAAAGAACCGGGTTTTCCCGTACCGCATACACTCCTACTTTATCAAGAGGCTGATCTTCAAAACAGATACAATCTCCACCACCAAATATTTCCGGGTATTCAGAACACTGCAACTTGCAGTTTACGAGCAGACCACCATCAGGGCCGGTTCGCAAACCTGCTTCTCTAAAAAAAGAGGATGGATGGACACCGGTGGCCAAAATAATAAAATCAGCCTGTTCTTCAATGCCCGAATCAAAGTGAAGACAGTTGTCCTGAATAGACCTAAGATGTTCTCCTTCTTTTATTCGTACACCACTCTTTTCAAGAAGATTCCGGCTGGAATTCTTAACCGCCTCGGGGAATCTTGCAAGGAGCGCTCGTCCAGCAAAGAGGACAATTTTGGAGCGATAACTACTCTTCCGCAACAACTCCGAAACATTCCCTGCCACCTCAGTACCGGCTGGCCCTCCACCTATGACAGCAACAGTTACAGACTGTTTTCGTGACAATGTTTCAATTTCTTTTCTGGCCTGATAGAGTCGTTCAATGGGTTTTACCGTGTAAATCCGGTCAGTGTTCCCACCCAGAATCGGCAAATTAATATGACTCCCGGTATTAAATGAAAGCACATCATATGAAACGGTACCGCCGGACTCCAATCGCAATTCACGAGCAACCGGATCCACACCCGTCACAGAATCCCGAAGAAAAACGCCACCCTGCTCTTCAATGGTTTGTCTTACTGCAAAACGAATATCATCTGGTTCATATCCACCCCCCAACATACCAGGGCCCATGCCTGAGTAATAGTGATAATCCGAAGGTCCAATCACTGTCACCCGGTACCCCAGTTCACAAAACATATGAATATTGGCCATTGTCACCATATGAGCATGACCGGCACCTGCCAGAACAAGATGTTTATTCACAACAGCACCTCTCAGTAGTATAGGGTTTTTAATAACTCTACGTTTTCTGAAGTTGAGACTACACCTCATTTGCAATTCTAGCAAATAATCGTAATAAAACATAAAAAAACCCTGCTTTCCATAATGGGAAAGCAGGGCTCAGGGTGATTTTATCCTATCACCTTTATAAAACAACTTTAAGTTGTTACGTTTAAAACTGGACATTTTCTCTCAAACAAGATATCCTTAGTTATCCTGTAAATATTGTTTGAGAGAAAATGTCCAGTTTTAAACGTAACAACTTAAAGTTGTTTTATAAAGGTGATAGGATAAAATCATCCTGAGCCCTGCTTTCCCATTATGGAAAGCAGGG
>CAMZLK010000004.1 GCA_947311475.1 uncultured Desulfocapsa sp. | reverse complement strand
TTGAAGACGCCGTTTTCTGAAGTAAACTCACAATCTCCTGCAAAATCATACGGGCTGTCAAACTGACATATCTGCACGCCTTCTTTATAGAGACGGTATGCCGAGAGTTCCAGATTCTCGGGTATGGAAGATTGATCATAATCCCATTCTATGTGGATGGAATGATTCACTGCAGCTGATGACGTTCCCGCAAAGAAGACAATTGCAAAAAAAGTAATGATTGTATAACAAAAGGGCTGTTTTACCATGTTGTGCATATTCTAGATGTTCCTGAGCAATAGAGCAGATAGAAGAATGAACTGAAGAACGCAGAAAATACCAAAAAGACAGGGTCTTATATTCTTTTGCATAATCTCAATCAGCTCTTTCATTTCAATATCCTCCCTTAAATTTTTTATAGAGGTATTGCACTTCCTGTGCCACTCAATAATGTTTCTCCTGCTTGTCCTGCTCTTGAATCCTTGAGGGCTTTTTCCCATGGCGAGGTAAGGAGAGATAAGCAAAGAGGGCTTTTGAGGGGGTTAAAATCAGAGCGTGGGATGCCTTCCATATGCTTTGTCGCAATTTGGAGACGGCTCTAATCAGTTGTTGTAACAGGATGTTTGCAGAGGGGTTTCAGAGGGGGATATCATGATTAAGGGGAGAAGGGGGTGTGTGCATGGAAAATATTGTGTGGTGTCAGCCTATTAGGGGAGATTTGTCAACTTTCTCAGCCCCTTTTTATATCGAATAAACAGGAGTGTCTTGACTATGGGTATATTTACCTAGTCGCAAAATGGAGACATCTTGGAACTGTTTGAAATTACATTGTATATTTCGTTGGTGCTGGGCTTGCAAGGGGAAGATTTGTTAAATACAGTTCTGGCGTCTCTGAAAAGAAACAACCTGCTGATAAGTTTCCTGGATATTGTCTCAGTTTTTAAAAAATGCAGGGACAATATTGTGGCGATTTAAAATTTTGTAGAAATCTGTCCTGTTCCGGTTTGCAATTCTGGCAGCCCAGGCCACATTTCCTCCAGTGGTCTGGAGTAACTGTACAAGGTAGTGTTGTTCGAATTCCCGCCTGGCTTCATCAAATCCAAGGATTTTAATCGGATTTTCCTGCAGAGTGTGGTGGAGGAGGTCTGACGGTATGAGAGGAGTTGTTGAGAGTGCTGTGGCCTGTTCAACAACATTGAAAAGTTGTCTGATATTCCCGGGCCAGGCGGCTTCAAGCAGGATATTCATGGCATCGGGAGAAAAGCCTGTAACCTGTTTTTCATTTTGTTTGTTTAGCAGTGATATAAAATGATTCACCAGCAGGGCGATATCTTCACGTCGATCCCGCAACGGTGGTAGCTCCAGCATAACAACATTGAGGCGGTAGTAGAGATCTTCCCTGAATTTTTTTTGTTCTATGAGGTCTTCAAGGGTTTGATGGGTTGCGGATACTATACGTACATCAACAGGGATATCTTTGGTTCCTCCGACAGGACGGATTGTTCGTTCCTGAAGGACTCGAAGGAGTTTAACCTGAAGGTGTTGGGGCATATCACCAATTTCATCAAGAAATAAGGTTCCTCCCTGGGCTGCCATAAAGAGTCCCGGATGGTTCTTGTTGGCACCCGTGAAAGAGCCGCGAACATGTCCAAATAATTCAGACTCCATCAGTGCTTCCGGTATTGCGCTACAATTTACAGGGACAAATGGTTCCTCTGCACGACTCCCTGCCTTATGAACTGCTATTGCAAGTAACTCTTTCCCTGTTCCACTTTCTCCCCGGATGAGTACATTGGACATGCTGCCTGCAATAAGCTGTACTTTTGCAAGCAGCTCTTCCATTATAGTGCTTTGAGAGATGATGGCTTTTCTCCATTCATCTGTTGTACCGTTCCGGGGAGTAGCCGTGGCAACAGCCAGGGCTTTTTCAATTTCATGTAGCAGTTTTTTGCCGTTAATGGGTTTTGGAAGAAATGAATAAACTCCCTGGCGGGTGGCGTCAACGGCTTCAGGTATTGTACCGTGCGCTGTGATTATAATTACCGGAACCGTTTTGTTGATTTTTCTAATGGCATCATACAGCGCCATTCCATCCATTTGTCCCATTCGTAAATCTGTAATTACTAAGTGTGGCAGAATAGCTGGAAATATTCCCATGGCTGCCTCGCCGCTTTCTGCGGTGACAACATTGTATCCGGCACTTTCCAGGCGGAGAGTCCAAAGACTTAATAAGTCCTGTTCATCATCGACAAGGAGTATGGTTTGTCTGGTCATGTATTTAGTAAGTTATGTAAGAAATATTTATGATAAAGGGCCCGTGTATGCTATGTTATTTGTTGATTTTTGGTATTTACTTTACAATTATAAGATAGAAATTGATTATTGATTATTAGAAATGGCTAAAGGCGATGACATACAAAAAAGGCTAATTGATTTTGCTGTGGCCGTCATTCAATTAACTGCAAATTTATCAAAATCTGCAGCAGAAAAACATATCTCCGGCCAAGTTCTGCGAAGCGGTACCTCTCCCGCCGCTAATTATGCAGAAGCTCGCTCGGCGGAAAGTTCTAAAGACTTTATCCATAAGTTGAAGATCGCCTTGAAAGAGTTAAATGAAACAAAAGTTTGGTTACAAATCATTGTACAAAGTCAAATGATAACAGAAGAGAAATGCGCACGTATACAAAAAGAGTGTGATGAACTTTTTAGAATTTTAAGCGCTAGTGTAAAGACATCTTTAAAGCGAAGAAAATAATCAATAATCAATAATCAATAATTAATAATTAATATTGACAAACCCGTAAAAAGGTTAAAATCTCGATGGCTAAGTAAAAAGCTTCATATGCGAGGCGCACATTTTTTGTTTAATTTCGGCGTACTAAGGGACGTTGAAATTAAACAAAAAATGTAGCAACGAAGCAGATGAAGAGTTTTTACGACGCCATCAATATTCAATTAATAATTTAAGTAATAGCTGTCATCACGGCGTTGCATTCTTGTCCAGCATTGATTCGATCTCTTTCAATTTTTGTACCTGTTGCTCAAGATCTTTAATTCTACGCTGGTAGGATATGACCTCATTTTCTAATTCAAGCTTATCTGTTTCCTGTTCTTTGTTTTTCTTTTTTTTCTTCAGATAAAAATTCCAGTTTTTGTCCAGGTATTTATTGTACAGGTTGATCTTTCCTTGAGTAATATGAAGTAAACCTGAAAGATTTTGTTGTTTGCATTCCGTCAGTTTCAGGTTCTCTTTGATTACACTTTCTCCTTTTAGAAGCTGCTTTTTTGATGCCTGCCTATGCAGCGAAAGACAGATTATTTTATTTAGTTTGAGACTGTCAGGTTCTGTATTGTCCGGATTTGTGAGTGTCTCAAATTTTTTGGATATCTCTTTGGTTGAGAGGTGCGAAGAGGAGGCAATACAGGAAAGAACAGTGTCTGCGGATATGGGGCAGTTGTCTTTGCTGGTGGTGTTGATTTGTGGCTGACAAGCACAGAAAAGGAAAACGCTTACAATGATGATTGCTTTGTGTGACATTTATGCAGACCTCTTTTTAGATCTTTTTTTAGTGCCTTACTTCATAATTCCCGCAATAAAAAACAAGAATATATGAGAGTAAATAATATTAAACCGTTATGAATAGCAACAAGGCACTTACTTGCAGTTTATCTGCGTCAGTTATTAAAGGAAAGGTAACCATGAAATGCCCTCCTGAATTTTGATCGAGGACAGAAACAGTACCGTTGTGTTGTGAAACATACTCTTTTACGATGGCAAGGCCAAGGCCGCTCCCCTGGGTGTGGGAGGAGTTATTGTTTTTTACCTGATAGAAAGGGGTAAAAATTTTATCCATTTCATCAGAGGGTATTACTGCACCCGTATTGGATATAATACATTTTATTTCCTTTTGCATTTTCCTGAGGTTGCAACAGACAACTCCTTTCCTGGGGGAAAATTTTACTGCATTCGAGAAAAGGTTGTCAAAGAGTGTTTCCAGCTGCTTTTTGTCTCCGTGAATTGTTACATTTTCCAAATGGAGGTCAAGGCGGATATTTTTGGCCAGCATTTGAGTCGTTTGTTCATACGCAACCTGCTCTATTAAAGGTTTGAGCGGGATATACTTGTGCCCCTTTGGTTTACCCCCAGCTTTGGTCATGTTAAAGTCTAAAATGGTATCAATTAATTTCTGGAGTTTAATGCTGTTTTTAGTGAGAATCTCTGTCACTGCTATCTGCTGTTTGTTTAAGGGGCCGACAAGTTCTTCCTGAAGTATCCCGGAACCTTCCATGATGGAAGCCAATGGCGTTTTTAGATCGTGGGATATATGGGCAATGAATTTTGTCTTGTCTCGTTCGAGGTTAAAGAGTCGTTTCCGAAGCCAGTTGATCTTTTCTCCCAGAGCTTCCAGATCTTTTGGTCCGGAAATGAAGACCGGGGTGGAAAAGTCACCCCTTCCGAGGCGGTCAATACCCTGGTTAATTTGTTTGATTGGTTGAGAGATAATAAATGCCAGGATAAGAATCATTATAATTGTTAGAAGTATGAAACTAAGCGTTTGCCAGAGCAGTGTCTTTTGAGCTGCGAGTTTGGATGCTTTGAGTTTGTTCAGCTCATTGTTCATAAATGCATTGATTGCTGAATTGATCAATACGGCGCGTTTATCAAGATCTGAAAATGTGGTTATGGCGTTTGATAAATTGTTTTCCTGATGTTCAGGATCCTGGTGAGCCAGTAGTAAAGAGCTTAAGATACTTCCCTCATGCCCCTGAAATTGAATGAGAAGATTCTGAAAGTTCTGATCCACCGGCAATTGTTTTAGTTGTTCAAGAAGAGTATAAATTTTATCATGCCATAAAGATGCCTCTTCAAGATATTGTTTTTCTCCCACAATATCATAGAGCCTTATATTACGTTCCTGGTTTCTCGTGAATTCTGATAATTGCTGAGCATCATGGGTGGCGGAAACAGAATGTTCTATCAGGGCGACACTTTGTGAGACCAGTTTGTCCAGGTGGTTCTTTGTTGTGAAAAGTCCAACAATAAGAGGCAGAGAAACTATAATTAGCCCGCCTGTAACCAGATTGAGGAATGATCTTGGGCGGAGACGTATCATAAGAGAGCTGTTTCGTTAGGTTTGAAAAAGCTTTTAGTAACTTGTAAAAGAATAATTTTTGTTTACTTGCTGTTCGAAAGTGTTAGCAGTGTGAACACAAGTTAGCAATTATACTTGTATGAGAGGAGCTTTGGTATCAAATTATTTGTGGGTTCGCAAATTATTTTTCCCTATAATAGGTCGTTTTGGATAATAACGTAAAATTTACCAGCATAAAAGTACGGATTCGATTTGTTCTCTTTCTTTTACTTGTCGGGGCACCAATGTTTTTTATCGGTGGTCCTGGTGCTCATGGTTCAAGGTCTTTTGTCGCATTATGGGATTTAGGACATGTTCTGTTTTTCGCACTCACATCATGGTTGCTCCATAAGCTCCTTAGAGCACGGTTTCCGGAAACTTCTCTTATTATAATCCAGATCTATATATTTTTGATAGTGCTGATTGCCGGAATTACAGTTGAAAGATTACAGGTGTTTTTTGACGGCCGTTCGCCCAGTTTTCATGATATCTTGCGTAATCAGCTCGGTTACTTAATAATTGTAGCGTTTTTTGATTTTGGAGAGGGACAATTAAAAAAAGAACTTCGTTCTGCACTGCAACTTTCTGTAGCGTTATTGCTTGTGATGGCGCTTTGCCCCTTGGGCAGGGCCGTTATAGATGAGCAAATAGCCGCAAGGCAATTCCCGGTTCTCTCAGATTTTGAAACACCTTTTGAAATTGACCGCTGGGCTGCTGAGAAAAAGTTAACAGTGCAAAAGGGGATTGCCAGACATGGTAAATATTCTCTGAAAGTACAACTAACGACCAATACCTATTCGGGGGTAGGGCTTATTCACTTTCCTGGGGATTGGTCAGAATTTAAAAATTTATATATAAGTGTGTTTTATCCTGAAGACGGACAACTCGAACTGGTCTGTCGTATTCATGATTCTGAACATAACAATGAATATGCGGATCGCTTTAATAAACGCTTTGTTTTAGAAAAAGGGTGGAATGATCTTGTTATTTCACTCGCTGATATTGAAAGAGCACCTGTTGATCGCTTTTTGAATATAAGTAAAATTGAGAATCTAAAATTATTTGTAGTTCGACAGGAAAAAGAAAGAATTATTTATATCGATAATGTCCATCTGGAAAAATAATTTCAGTCTGGAAAAATAATTTCAGGAATGTGTTTTAGGAGTGAACCTTTTAAGTATATTGCTTACTGATACAAGCAAGACAATACCCACCGCAAAAACCACCAGGCCGGAAAAATCGTGAAGAAAACCCTGCGCAACAGCACCACCATATTTTGAAGCCATCAGGGCTGTCACAGATAATCGTACTATATTGGCAAAAATTGCAATGGGAGCAGCGGCCAGGAAAAGCAGCCATTTTTGAAAAGTAGTGTGGGAGGACAGGATTGCCAATAATGCGCTTAATGCAAATAAGGTTGTGAGTGATCGGAGGCCCGAACACGCGCCAACTACTTCCAGGGTTGTATTACTGAGATGGAGAACATTTCCCTCGCGAAATATGGGTATCCCCATAAGTGTGACAACTTTTTCTGTAAGAAAGGAACCAAATAATTGCATGGGGAAGGCAATTTTATTCCAGATAATGGCAGGTAGCGGTACCATGAATATCAGGTAGAGAAGAGGGATAAATAGTTTTTTGAAGAATGCAAACCCGAGACAAAAGAGTACAATACCAGCCAATACAAGAATTAAAGATGTGCGCTGAAGAAAAAATTCTGATCCGGTTTTTGCCACAATAAGCTGGGTGAGGCCTGCCAGTAAAAGAAAGAGGCCGGCAATATTTGTGGTAACAGGTAGCTTGGAAAGGGCATCCTTAAACGTATAAATGATATATATGCTAAGAACCGGGATAAAGTATCCATGTGAATAATTATCGTTGGTATCCCAGTCATGGGCAAGATTTTGCAGGATCGGGAAGTAGAGTACGGCAACAGCAAGCAGCATAATGCCTAAAGAGAAGAGTGCTTGTGATGAAAGAGTGGTATCCTTTGTCATATATTTTTTCCGGGCAGGTGAGATTCCAGATTGTTCATAACCAATTCTGCAAATTTTCCTGCTTCAATGGCTGCTTGTGCAATGTCACTTTCCTGGACAGAAAACATAATTCTCACAAATGTGCCATCTCTGCGCCCAAGGAATAGTGCATCGAGTACAAGATAGATTTTTTCCCAATATTCAGAGGCAATGATACGGCCACGGTTTTGATACCAGTAAAGTACAACCTGATAGTTGTTTCCGTTTCGAATCAACATTTCAGTGATCACTGAACTGGAGTTCCCTTCTATTCCGGTGTTCATGGAAAATGGTTCAATGGTATCAATTCCCCAGCCTCCTCCGGGAAGACAATTTTTGGGAGAATGATAAGCGCCAGTTACCCCCACAGCTTTATAATACCCGACATAAAGGGTAATTATATTTCCTGAGTCATTCTGATACGTGTAATAAATTTCATCATCGACACCAAGGAGTTCGACAACATCAGCAGATGAAGTGCTTGAGTGAATCCTATGCCATTGTCCTATGGTTGTTGGAAAAGAGGCAAGTCTTTGTTTTATCGGGATTGCAGTTACCGACGAACTGTTCTGGAGAGCATACCAAGTCCCTAAGATCAGCAAGAGTACAATGAATATATTTTTTTTGGGGATCATGGGGTTGATTTTCGCAGCAACGAAGCAGATGAAGAGTTTTTAGAAATCACCAACGCCACAATTCCTTTTGGAATGAGAGTGTCAGGTAAATTCTGTGCTCATCATAACTGTCATTGAAGATTTCAGAATCCTGGGTTCTGTACGTATATCTGAGTGTGGCTGTGTACCACTGTAAAAAAGTATAGGCAAGTGACCCGCCTGCTTCATAGGTTTTCCTGGAAAATGTGCTGTCATCACGGAATGTCTCACGATCTAAGGATGCAATATTTCCTTCAGTTTCAAGGGTGTTTACGAAACCATTTAGTATGTTTTCCTGGTTTTCATCACGGTATGAAGCAAAAAGTGTGGCAACAAGGTCGTTGTTAATAGCATGTGAGAGATCAACACTATAATTCCAGAATTCAGTGAGGCCTTGGTCTCTGTTTAATGCAGTGTTGTTTGCAGAGAAATTTTCCTGATCATAGCCTGTTTCCATACCGGCGCTGAAGCTTGTATGTTCTGCAATATCATAATTGAAATTGAGATGAGCATTGTAGCCCCAGTTTGGATCAAATGTCTCAGTCTTTTCATAAGATGGGCCAGCACCAAGGTCAAATGAGAGTCGTCTCGAATATTGATATTGGGCACCCAGTGTCAGGTTGTGAAGGTCGGTATTATAATGGAGAAGAGAATCATAATCTGTGGCGGAGAAATCATAGCTGAGGAAAAAGGTTTTCCGTGAAGAGTATATCCAGTTGATGGTACCACCAAGTTCATATTCTGTAAGATCATTGGAGAGTTCTTCCGTGTTTACATTATTTGTAATACCGGGAGAAATGTCTTCAATGATTGTCGCAGCCCTTGCAACTCGTTCCGTGTCAGGAGGGTCAAAAAGGCCTCTGGTATAATTGCTAAATAAGGAGAAATTCCACCCGGCATTAATCCGGTGTTGGAGTGAGAGATCTACGATGTGCCTGTCATAGTCTTCATAACCATTAGGACCCGTATCATCATTTCGCAATACCTCGTAGGTGTAGCCGGCTCCAAAGGAACTTCCTGCATCATAGGTATAAGCGGTGTTGAAATTGACATTGTTTGTCCAGTAACGTCTGCGCCCACGATTTAACCCTGTTGATGTTTCATTTTCAAGCTGTTGCGGGTCATCTGAATAAATAAAGTCATCACTTAATTCAATTCGTAGCCTTCTGGTGAAATCACGATAGGCGGCAAGGTTAAAGTTGTGGTTAACATCAGATTGGCTATCTTCAAGATCATAAACAAAACTGGGATTAAAACTGAGGGACAGTCCATCGGTACTGCTGGTTGACTCAAATATAAACAGGGGACCAATGCTTAATTGCTGGGTCAAATTGTCCTGGCCCGGAAAAGCAATATTCGCACCATCTTCTCTGTCGTAATCTGTCTTGTCATAATCAAAACTGGTTGTTATTCCACCAGTGACAGTATTGAGGCGTGCTAACGCAGGGTGACTAAGGGCTACGGTGGACAACGGTATCAAAAACAGAATGAATAGTGGTTTTCGCATGGCACTGTTGATGGGGAAGAGGTTATGTTAAGTTTTTTGTATACCACTCCGTGGCTGTGTCCAGACCTTCCTCGATGGAATATTGAGGGGCATATCCAAGGAGTTGTTCAGCTTTGGAAATATCGGCAAGGGAGTGACGCACATCTCCGGCCCGGAAATCACGGTAGATAAGTTTTGAAGCGGTTTTTTTACAGCCACTTTTTTCAACACGATTTTTAATATGTTGGTGGAGCTCATTTAAAGTTGTACGTTTTCCAAAAGCGACGTTGTAAACCTGATTAGTTGCTTCTTCTGATTCGGCGGTTGCTGCGAGAAGATTTACCTGTACGCAGTTGTCAATGAAACAAAAATCCCTGCTTGTTTCACCGTCTCCATTGATAAAAGAATCTTCTCCACTGAAGAGTGCTGCAAACCATTTTGGGATTACAGCTGCGTAAGCGCCATTGGGATCCTGACGCTTCCCAAAAATGTTGAAATATCTGAGGCCGATGGTGTTAAAACCATATGTTTTGGAAAACACATCGGCGTACAGTTCATTGACAAGTTTAGTAACAGCATAGGGGGATAAGGGCTTCCCTATATTGGGTTCCTGTTTGGGTAAATCAGGGTGATCGCCATATGTTGAACTTGATGCAGCATATACAAAGCGGTCTACTTTGGCATCACGTGCAGCGATTAACATATTAAGGAACCCGCTGATATTGTTTGCATTGGTGAGTGCGGGATCTTCAATGGAGCGAGGTACAGAACCAAGAGCGGCCTGGTGCAGAACATAATTTGCACCATTGCAGGCCTTGTGGCATGTGTCGATATCGCGGATATCCCCTTGAATCAAGGTGAAGTTTTTCCATTGTTCTTCGGAAACCAATCCCTGTACTTCATCAAGATTGTATTGGTGGCCTGTTGAAAAATTATCAAGGCCCACGACCTTCTGGTTCAGTTTCAAGAGTGTTTCCAGGAGATTGGAACCTATGAATCCGGCAATGCCGGTTACAAGCCAGGTGGATTGGTTGTTTTTAAGTTTTTCTGTGAGGGTGTTGTATTGAGTCACGGTGGTTTACGGTTTGGGGTTAAAAGTTACGGATTACAGCCTCCAAAAATTGATATCTTCATCAGTTAATGAAGCGATTCCGAGCATTGATTTGACATCGATCAGACAGCCGTTTTTTGAAAGTGTTTTGGTGAAATATTCAAGCGGCTGCTCTCTGAACTCTTTGTGAGGAACGGCAATGATCAGTGCTGCAAGGTCTTTGAAATCTTGAGCCGGCGTAAGTGTCACCCCGACATGATTTTCTGCATCCTGTGGCTGAACGGCAGGATCATGGACGATTGTCTCTATACCATAATCCTCAAGCTCATGTATGATATCAATCACCCGTGAATTTCGGAGATCCGGGCAGTCTTCTTTAAATGTGAGACCAAAGATACCTACTTTTGAGGTTTTGATTTCGAGTTTTGCCTTGAGCATCATTTTTACCGTTTTTTCGGCAATAAATTTACCCATGCCATCATTTATTCTACGACCGGCGAGGATGACCTGAGGGTTGTATCCCGTTGATTCTGCTTTGTGGGTCAGATAGTAAGGGTCAACTCCTATGCAATGCCCGCCGACCAGACCTGGCCTGAATGGCAGGAAATTCCATTTGGATCCGGCAGCTTCCAGCACGTTTAATGTATCGATATTTAAGCGATCAAAAATAATAGCGAGTTCGTTGATGAGTGCAATATTGAGGTCTCGCTGGGTGTTTTCAATAACCTTTGCTGCTTCTGCCTCTTTTATGGAAGGTACGGGATAAATACCGGCCTCAATGATAGAACCATAAAGCTTTGAAATAGCCTCAAGGCTTTCAGGAGTGTCTCCTGAAACAATTTTTGTTATTTTTGTAAGTGTATGTTTTTTATCACCGGGGTTTATGCGTTCTGGAGAGTATCCCACATTAAAATCTTTTTTCCATTGTAAACCGGACTTCTCTTCGAGAACAGGTACACAATTTTCTTCAGTCGCTCCCGGATAGACGGTTGATTCAAAAATCACAGTCGCACCTTTTTTCATGTGTTTCCCTGCGGTTGCTGCAGCTCCTAATAAGGGGCGAAGGTTCGGCTGGTTGGCATGGTCTATTGGTGTCGGGACTGCAATGATAAGAAAATCGGCTTTTGAAAGTTGTTGCGGGTCTTCGGTAAAGGTTAAGAATTCTGCTGCTTTAAAGCCTGCTGAGTCAACTTCTTTGTTATGATCAATCCCTTTACCGTAATTCCTGATGGCGTTACTGTTTAAATCATATCCTATGGTTTTGTATACTTTGCCAAAGGTAATGGCTAAGGGAAGTCCTACATAACCTAAGCCTAGTATGCCCACTGTAAGGTTGTTATTTGTCATGGTAGTTTTGAAAGAGTTACTTGATAGTTGGAAGTTTACCAATGATTGGGATGTTTACAGCACTGAACACATCCTTTTTATGACGGATATTACCCCGGTAATAGTCCCAGGCCAGAATGGGAACAATACCTGCTGCTGCACCGAACAAAATGCCAAGAAGAATAATTGGTATCTGCAGGTTTTTTGAAGGGAAAAGCGGTGTTTGCGGGGGGTTGATTACCTTTATATTGTTCACAACTGCTTTTTCTTTTCTACTCAATTCAAGAAAGATATCATCCAGTCGTTTATAGCGTTCCTTCGTGTTTGTGAGTTTGTTTTGGAGCACATCAAGCTGTGATTGAAGCTCCATGTCAGTGACAGAAGTGAGGGCTGGGGGAATCTCAAATTTTTGTTTAAACAGTCGGAGTTCTTTTTCCGCATCCTTTAATTGTTTGTAATAGTCATCACGCTGTGCCTGAGTGAAATCCAATTCATGGCGAATTAAACTTTTATTGGAATCCATATTCAGGGCTATCCAGACATCAATATAGCTTTTAACAAGGACCGTGGCCATGTCCTGGGTAAAAGTAGTTCCTGTTATTTGAATGGTTCCTTTTCCTGTATTCCCTCTTATTTCGATCCTTTTACTTAAGCGGTTGAGTCGTTCCGGTGTAATATTGCTCTTATCAGTTGGCGGAGAGGTGTCTTTTCCAAGAATTTTCTTGGCGTAAGGGATCAACTTGTCCATAAGCTGCCCTTTGATACTTAAGGGGATTTCAAGATCTTCGCGCAGGGTATCCGGAATCACCTTCAATACTTCAGTCCTAAAGGCTGAACTGTGCATTCGTTCCACTGCCGCTGTGATGTAGGCCCGGTTACCGGTTCTTGAGGTAATCTCTTCGGTAACTTTGGAGATCATTTTTGCCCGGGGAGCTTCAACTTGCGTGGTGGCTGTACTGCTGTACTCGGGATTTATTAGAAAGCTGATCGGGATTGCCACAGCCATTCCAACCAGAGTGGTGAAGAGTACCAGCCATTTATGCTCGAGGATTGGGTGCAGGTACTTGGCAATAAAAAACTGTGGATCGATTTGTGTTTGCTGGTTAGAGCTATCTGGATTCATGGAATGAGCAGTGGTTATTATTTATAGGGTACCGGTTTTTTTTCTGGCGTATGTTCATTAAGAACTATGCCGTTAATAGTTCCATTTCCTGCCTCAATGACATTTTTTGTCTCTTTCAAATCGTCTTTGGTTGTTCCGGATTGTTTGGTGATCAACAGGAAGTAATCTATCTGCGATGTAAGAGAGACAATGTTAACGTTGTTCCGATTGGGGGTAAGAACAGGGGAAGTATCAAAAATTATAAAATCATATTGATGTCTGATTTCCTGAAGGAGTTTTGGGATATGAGAATAGTGAAGATGATCCGAAAAATTATCGCAATGTTCACCTGCTGTAATGACACTTAAATTCTCAATTCCCGTTTCTTTTGCCACAGCCTGCCATGGCAGGTTGTTTTGGACAAGTTCTGTGAAACCGTAAATCTGAGGCAGATTGAAGAATTGGTGTAATCCTGCTCTACGCATATTGCAATCAATAAGCAGAACATTTTGTTGGCAGGAACATGCAGCATTGTAGCCAAGAGCTGCCGTCAGGAGACTGCTTCCCGTATTGTCATATGGACTTGCGATAAGAAGAGTATTGCCACCGCATGCTTCCAGGCTGGAAAAAACTTTTTCCCTTATCTGGGTTAATTCGGCATAGTGGTATGCCTTTTCAATGATTGGGTCAATAAAGGCCTTTTCTTGTTTTACCGGCGGGTGAGAAACGTCAGTGGATAAAGCACGGATAGGTCTTGTGGCTTTTTGAGACTGTTGTTCTTCTGTTTTATCTGTCTCTTTGCCGGGAATGATTACGAAGTTTACTGAATCCTGTGTCGGCGGCTCTGTTATTACTGTTGTTTGGGCAGAAGATATTGTTTTTGGATTTACAGATAAACCATCCATGTCAATACCATCCAAAGGATTCAGGTCAAACAGTTCTCTTTTATTGTTTTCCGGGACTTTTTCAGATGGAGTGGGGGTGAGCTTTTGTGGTGATACACATATTTCATCAAGATTTAATCCTTCAAAAGGATCGACTTTATCGGCTGAATGAATGGTTCTGCAAATGTCAGCTGCTTTTGTATTCTCTTTGGACATATGAACTGATAGCGAAGTCGCTATTGAAAAAGTTGTTGTGAAGAAATCCCTGTGTCTCTAAGATATCAGTATAGCATAAAAAATAGTCTTTGCCACTAGTCGAATGTTCTCCTGAAAGGTTTGAGTAGAATCAACAAGTTTAGAGAAAACTCAGGAGCTTGTTCGAGAATGCCCTTTCGGAGTCTCGTACCTCGATTACCTGCCCAAACTCTTCAGAATTGTCAAAAAATAATACTCGCGATATCACATATATGGCTGTGCTTATTTTTGGAAAATTCTTCGATTTTGACCGAAATTCCTATTCTCGGATTAGCTCCTCAAATAAACCGTTTTCCATAAATAACATTGAAAATTTCAAGAAGCTCTTTCCCAAGAGTTGAATATTCACTTGCCGCAAGGCATTTGGGGGAAACCACAAAGATCGGTTTTCTCTCAACATGAGCCATATCTATTTCAGGGCTGTTATGAATAAGCGTGTGAAAAATGCTTATTCCTTTTTGCGAAAAATAAATTTTTATCTGGTTTAGATTTTGAGCCGAATTTCCCCAGTCGGGATCATATTTGGTGATGAGCACGGCGAGAAGTTTCAGCCTGTCGTTATGTTTTCTGATACCTCCAATAAGATCAAGATAAGCAGCCAGGCCATCAAGGGAGAATTGATCAGAGGGAGGGATGGGGATTATCACATAATCTGAGGCCATAAGTGCATTATTCATCATAACCCCAAGGTTTGGCGGGGTGTCGAAAAAGACAAAATCATAATTGTTTAATGCTCTGTCTTGACTAATGAGCCGGTTGATTCCAATGACTGCGTCTGATTCCTTGGCAATTTTTCGTTCCCAGAGCATACAACGTGTTGTGTTCGGTATGATCTTGATCCTGGGGTGATATGTATCGCTGGCGATGTCAGAGAGAAGTATTTCTCCATCGGGTGCCTCTAACGCATCAATCAGGGATCGGTCGTTACGATTATCGTAGTCTTCCAATAGAATAGAGGAACAGTTGGCCTGGGGATCAGTATCTATGATGAGAACCTTTTTCCCAAGAATTGCAAGGTAGCTGGCAAGATTAATTACAGAGGTTGTTTTTCCCACACCTCCCTTGCGGTTTCCAATGGTAATATATATAGGTGGATCCTGGTGCATCATGTGGTAAGACCTGTGATCTGAAAAATAAGTTTTCTTACATTTTATTACTATTGGGAGGGTATAATACAAGGCCTAAAATAGCAAGTTACAAATACTAGAACTTTCTTTATTATTGCATGTTTCTAGCTTGTCCGAAAGGACATTCTCAGGCCGCTTCCTGATAAATAAGGTGTAAAGTTTCGTCTAAAATGCAAGAACCGTAAAGAGCGGGCAATGCATTGAATAGGATCTTTCCCCTATAAGAAAAACCTGATCTGTTTCTACCCTGAAATTGAGATAGCATCAGGAATATTACGGATAGCAACAAGGCACGTACTTGCTGTTTATCTGTCCTGGACTTTTGTCAGCGTACTTGAGGTACGTTGAAAATATTACAAATCTACAGTAACAATGGGAATGTCGTTTTTTTACGAATTTATCCCAGATTAAAAAGCTGCAGAAGCATACTTTTTTCAATGTCTATCTGCCTCAGCAATAGCTGGCAGTATTAAGAGAAGGAGCGAATTCTGAGCGTGTTTGATGCAAATAAAGCCACTTCATCTGCAGATTCCGAAAAGATAGTTCCCAGAGCGGAATTTCGAGTGTTTGGTCAGGGGATCATCGATGTGGTCAAACCGGCAATGTGGAAGGCTCAGGAGACACTGTTTAAAATTCGTCATAGTGATGAAACCTACGTTTTGTCGCGGCATACCAACGATGCCAATGTGAAGATTCGTGACGGCCTGCTCGACATTAAGACCAAGCTTGGTGAAACCGATGAAGGGTATGAGATTTTCCAGCCACGAGGTAAATTTCAGTTTCCGGTAAAAAAAGATGCATTGGCAGTAATTCTTGGAAATCTTCAGGTCAATGTTGAACTCAGTCAGAACAATTATTCATTTGACGCATTTCTGTCACTGATTAAAACAACAGATGATCTTGTCAGTGTTGGTGTGCACAAGGAGAGATACGGCTTCTCGGTGGATGGTGTGATTTGTGAATATGGCAGGATACTGTTTAATGGCGCAATGGTCGAGACCAGCTGTGTGGAAAGTGAGGATTATGGGGCCATGGAAAAGGTCATCGATAAACTGGAAATCAGCGGTTTTGAAAATGTGAATTATGTAAGAGCTGCAAAACGTGTTACCGGTATGAAATGTTGAAAAAGGTGGCGCTAATCCAGTTATGAAGGATGCTGAAGAATTTTCGGCGATTATTGAGGCTGATAAAACGGAATTTGGCAAGGCCCTGAAGGAACTTGGGGTCATTAAGTAAGATGGACTCGTAAAAACGCTTCATCTCCTTCGTTACTGTAAATTTACTATTTTTTCAACGTACCCTTAGTACGCTGAAAAGATAGTGAATTCCCGTGCCTCGGATATGAGGTTTTTTACAAGTCCATCCCATTTTGACCTTTTTGCGAGTTTATCAAATATCATTCTGATTGTTTATCACTTTCTCTTCGATCGAGACGCTCACCTGTGTCTTCTTTTCTCTCACTCAATAGGGAGCCAAGTGCTTCAATGGTTTCTTTGAGGGGGGTTGTTTCATCATAGCCCTGGCAAAGAAACGAATTTATGGAATCGATTTTCTGTATTGCAAAGTCAATTTTTGGGTTTGATCCCTTGACATAGGCTCCAATGTTGATCAGATCCTCAGCTTCGTTATATGTTGCAAGAACGTTTCTGGCACGCCCGGCAAGTTCAATATGACGGGTATGGGTGATTTCACGCATGATACGGGAAGCGGAGTTCATTACATCGATGGCAGGGTAGTGATTTTTTGCAGCCAGCGCGCGGGAGAGTACAATGTGGCCATCAAGGATGGAACGAACAGAATCAGCGACCGGTTCGGTCATATCATCGCCATCGACCAGTACTGTGTAAAGTCCGGTAATTGATCCGCTTCCCTGGAATCTGCCAGCACGTTCCAGGAGTTTGGGTAGAGTTGCAAAGACAGAAGGCGTATATCCCTTGGTTGTGGGTGGCTCCCCAATGGCGAGTCCGATTTCCCGCATGGCCATTGCGAATCTGGTGACAGAATCCATCATTAAAAGAACATTCTTCCCTTTTTTACAAAAATATTCAGCAATTGAGGTTGCAACAAAGGCACCACGCATACGGAGCAGGGGGGATTGATCTGATGTGACCACAACTATAACTGACCGTGCAAGGCCTTCTTTGCCAAGATCTCTTTCTATAAATTCCCGTACTTCTCTACCGCGCTCACCAATAAGTGCGATTACATTTATGTCGGCACGGGCATATCGAGCCATCATGCCAAGAAGAACACTCTTTCCAACACCTGAACCTGCCATGATCCCCATTCTTTGACCAAGGCCGCAGGTAAGAAGACCATTAATTGCTCGTATACCAAGGTCAAGAGGTTCATTGATGTTCTTTCTTTCCATGGGCCCTGGTGGCAGTGAATATATCAGTTTTTCTTCTTCAAGAAGGGGAGCGGGGTTCCCGTCAATGGGGGTTTCCATGGCATCAATCACCCGACCAAGGAGGTTGTGGCCAACTCTTATGGAAGCGCTGGCTTTTATGACACGTATTTTGCTTCCAGGGCCAAGACCTCTTAGCTCGCCAAGGGGCATTAGCAGTGCCCTGGAATCTTTAAAACCAACGATCTCAGCAAGGATGGGGGCGGAGTCACCAAGTGGTGTTAATTCACAAAGGGATCCGATGGATGCATAGGGGCAATGGCCTTCAATGATGAGGCCAACGATACGAGTCACTTTACCCCAGATACGTATGGGATGAATATCATCGATTGATCCTGAGTAAAGTGTCATGCAATTCCTTTGTGCTTAATCTTCAATTAATTTTTCTTTTGTTTCGGCTTCTGTTGTCAGTTCCGGGAGGTTTTTAGCAACCATTATGGAATCGTGAATGACTTTAATTTGACTTGTCATACTTGCGTCGACCGTACAACTTGATGATTCCAGCTTACAACCTCCTTTTTCAAGACCTGGATCAGGTTTTATAACAATATTATCAAGCCCACTGATACTATCGAGTATTTCCTGTTTAAACTTCTCCACAACAGCCAGATCATCAGGGTTTACCTGTATTTCAAATTCATCTGATTTTACAGCAAGATTTATTGCATCTTTTATTGTTGCAATGATGGTATCATTTTGCTCCGAAACAGAGTGGCGTATGATTTTTTCGCTGATGGCAATGACCAGTTCTTTCATTTCCCCTGAACTGTTGCGCAGAATGGTTTCCCGCAGTGCATCAAGTTCAGTACAGATACACAGGAGTGTCCTGGCACTGTCCTCAAAGTCTTCTTCGGCTTGCTTTTTTCCTGCCTCAATGCCTGATGCAAAAGCATTTTGTTCGATAATTCCTATGTCAACCGTAACTTCTGGCTGAATTGGTATGGACGCAGTCTCAACGGGGTTCAATTCTTCAAGAGGTGGTGTGTCAATGATAGGTTCTGTGTCTGGAGCTGTTGCAGGATTTTCCACGGTACCTACAACTTCAGAAATTTGTTCCTCTGTGCTGGTTTCCTGTGGAATAACAGCAGGTTCATCCTTTACAATTGATCCCCAGACAGGGGTGTTGCCAGTGGTACTTTCTTTATCCAGAACTGATATGGCCTGAAACCTGTTGCTGTTGCTGTAAAATTTAGACAAGCTCATCTCCGCCTCCAGAACCGAGTACAAGCTTTCCTTCTTCTTCAAGTTTCATTGCAATTTTTACAATGGATTGCTGCATGGCTTCAACTTCAGAGAGACGAACCGGTCCCATCGCCTCAAGGTCATCACGAATCATATCAGCAGCGCGTGCAGACATATTGGCAAATACTTTCTCCTGCATTTCGTCGGATGCGGTTTTTAGTGCCATGGTAAGGGAATCGTTATTCACTTCACGAAGGATCATTTGTAGCGATCGGCCATCAAGTGCTGTGAGGTTTTCAAAGGTGAACATACGTTTTCTGATATCTTCAACCATGTCCGGATCATTTTCTTCGATGTCGTCAAGAATATCCGCATCCATACTGTTCTTGAGGTTGTTTAAGATATCCACAACCTTATCCAGTCCACCAACCTGGCTCTGTTTTTTGTTACCCACTTGTCCAATTTCCCGATGCAGTGCATCTTCAATTTTAGTAATTACTTCAGAGGATACGGTTTCGATTTTTGCAATGCGATACACAACGTCTGCACGAACCTCCTCAGGCAAATGAGAAAGTATTTCACCTGCATGACTCACATGCTGTGTGGAAAGAACCAGAGCTACGGTTTGTGGATGCTCTTTTTCAAGCAGGCCTGCAACCATCGCTGGTTGCATGAGAGAAATGGTTTCAAGGGGCCTTGATTCGGTTCCTGATATAAATTGATCGAGAAGGTCTTCGGTTCTTCCATCAGCATCAAGGGTGGAGATTGCCTGCTTTGCAAAATCACTTCCTCTGATGAAAAGTCCGGCAAATTGTCTTTGTGATTCTGTAAAATTATCAAAAACGGTATCTTTCACATCTTCAGGAATATGTTCAATTGTTGCCATTGTACGGGTAACCAGGCCAATCTCTTCATCACTTAATTCTTCAAAAATTTTGGCTGTGGCCTCTTCACCAAGGCACATCAGTAAAACGGCGGCCTTGTTGAGTCCTGTCATTGTTTCAAAGCTCATAGCTTATCCTTCATTAATCCAGTTTTTAATTATATATGCTGTTGGGACATGGTTTTGCAGGATCTCACTTCTAAGAACTGTTACAGCATCCGGTTCAATTTCTTCCATTGAGGCAGCCCCGTTCTCGGCTGTTTTCCTTGCTGCAAGTTCCTTGGCTTTTTTGACATCCTGAACAGCTTTCTCTATTTCTGAAACAGATTTGTTGTGATCAAGGATTTCCGATTTCATGGTTTTTATGATAGGACGCACCAGGAGAAAGTAGAAAAGCAGTGCGGCTATGGAGAGAAGTCCTATTTTAATAAGAGGTAAATATTCATATAACAGGTTCCTGGGTATTCCTTCTGCGAGCATCGAATCTTCTGAGGAAACAATAAAAGGCATTGATGTGACATTAATATTATCCCCTCGTTCGGTGTCAAGACCAAGCGCACTGGAAATCATTTTTTCGATAGATTTAAGTTCTTCCTCTTTTCTTGTTTCAGATGTTGGCTGGCTCTTTTTATCTTTTGCAGGAATTATTCTATCTGCCAGTAAAACAGAAACAGATAAGGTCTTTATGGTACCTATGGGATTAATGGTATTACTGATTGTTTTACTGATTTCGTAATTTGTGGTTCGAGATGTTTTAGTTGATGGAGAGCTGTTACCGGTAGTCCCTTGAGAATTCCCCTGAAGATTGGATTCAACACCGGGGATGCCACCACTGATTTGACCACCATTACTCTCCTGCTGTGTTTGTTCACTGCGGATAACAGGTTCTTCCCCATCATAAAGCTCTTCAGTCTTCTCCACTTTTGCAAAATCGAGGGAGGCCGTTATCCTTACCATGGCCTGTCCCCGGCCCATGGTTTTATCAAGCAGGTCCTGTGCTCTTTCTTCCATTCTCTGTTCGAGCTGTTGCTGAAAAACAAGCATGTCAACTGAAAAACGTTGTTCGTCATCGGTTTTGGCTGTACCTTCAAGAACATTGCCATGACTGTCTATTACAGAGATATTTTCTTCGCTGAGACCTTCAACAGATCCTGAAACAAGGTGGATGATTCCCTGAACCTGGCTTTTATCAAGTGATCCATTTTGACCAAGGGTGACGATAATGGATGCGGTGGCATTTTTTTGCAGGTTTTTAAATAAACGTTTCTCGGGAATTACCAGGTGAACTCTGGTTGCCTCCACAGGAGAAAGAGAAGTAATCGTTCTTGAAAGTTCCCCCTGCAATGCTCGTGTATAATTAACCTTTTGAACAAAATCGGTGAGGGCAAATGATTGTTTATCAAATATCTCGAATCCGACACCGCCTCCTGAGGGGAGGCCTCCTGAAGCGAGCTCAAGCCGTGTTTCATAGAGTTTGTTTGCCGAAATCCAGATATTTTTACCGTTATTTTTTAACTGATACTCAATATGCTCTCCCTTCAGCCATGAGACTACAGAAGAAGCGTCTTTTTCGGTTAAATTGGCGTACAGCAACTGATAATCAGCTGTTCGTGCCTGAATAATTATGATGGCAAAGGCTGCAATTGAAATAACAGTGACTGCCGCAAGTGCTAGTTTTTTGGAGATTGGCCATTCTTTAATAAGAGTGAGTAAATCTTTTCTCTTAGGAATACGAATCTCTTCCTCGGATGTCTCTTTCTCGATGATATCTTCTTCAGCCATGAAAAATTCCCTTTTAACATGGAGGGTTTTTTGGTTAGCTGACATTCGTTATGAACGGTCAGCCGGAAAATGTAACTGCGGTAAATCGTCAGTTAATGCACTGATATTTCAGAAGTAACGGAGGCTTCTGCTGCGTCTCGTATCTAAAGAGTTTTTGCGAGTCCATCAAATCTGCATTCTCATAACTTCTTCATACGCCTGCAAAGCCTTATTGCGAAATTGAACCAGCATTCTCAGTGAGATATCAGCCTTTTCAACACTGATCATCACTTCATGGAGGTTTTTAGCCTCTCCACTTTGTAGATTCTGTATGGCCTGCTCTCCCTGAGATTCAGCTTCCACAACTTGACTAATGGTAGATTTAATAATTTCAGAGAAATCTGACCCGGCTTTTTCAATTGGATTGGTCTTTGTCGGTTGTAAGGGTAATGGCTGAAGGCCAGCTGTGCCGTTAATTACGGGGGTCATATGTCATTATCTCCCAATTTCAAGAGCTTTAAGAGCCATACGTTTCGCTGACTTTATAACTGTTGTATTGGCTTCATAGGCGCGGGTGGCAGACATCATATCCACCATTTCTTTCATTACGCTGATATTTGGCATTGCAACATAGCCATCTTCAGCAGCATCCGGATGGGACGGGTCATATATTCTTCTTGGTTCTTTGGAATCTTCTATGATTTTTGTGACTTCAACACCTTTAATGGAGCTATCCATTTCCTCTTTGAAAGAGATTGGTTTTGTTTGAAAGTAGACCGATTTTTTCTTATAGGGGCCACCTTCCGGAGTGGAGGTCGTTTCAACATTGGCAAGGTTGGAACTGATTGTGTTGAGTCTGATTCGCTGAGCTTTCAGTGCAGATGCACTGACATCAAAACTTGTAAATATATCCATAAGATCCTCTTCTGCTTTGAATTACAGTTATTTCCCTTCCTGTATTATATAGCTGAGTAATGCAAATTTTTTCTTCAGTAGCTGGGCTGCTGTTTCGAAAAGTAATTCATTTTCTGATAATGCAATCATTTCTGTGTCCACACTCACACTGTTTTCGTCTCCTATTCCAGTTGTATCTTTAACTTCATGTACTTTTCCCTGTACGTCATTGAAATTGGCAGGAGCAAAGGAAATGTGTTTGCTGTGTGTGGTGTTGAGTTTTCCAGGTGTTGCACTTAGTGCATGCTGGAGTTCTGATTCAAATTCAAAAACCTTCCTGGAATAGCCTGGAGTTTCAGCATTGGCGATATTGGTGGCAATGACGTTTTGCTTTGTAGAACGTAGATCCATCACCTTTTTCAACAGGTTCATGTTTGAATCAAATGGGTCAAGTACTTTCATAGTTTTTCTTTTTATTTAAGGGTGGGGAGCCTGGTTGTATTTAGTGCCTTACTCCTGAAAAGCTGTAATAAAAAACAAGAAAGTCGAAGTGTTTCAAACTCAAATTATCAGCATAAGCAACAAGGCACTTACTTGCGGTTTCTCCGCGTTAGAGAACCTTACGCAATTCCAGTTCTTTCTTTGCCATTTTTATCCACAAGGGGTTCTTTCCTGTTTCGACAAGATCTTCATATATTTTTAGTGATGCTTCGTTCCTGCCTTCTTTTTCAAGGAGTTCACCTGTTCTGTATTGAGCCTGATCGTGATGATCTGATTCTTTAGGGATGGTCGAAAAAATATTTGCAGCTTCGCTGAATCGATTTAATTGATAGAGACTTTCAGCGAGTAGAAAGTTACTGCGGGAATTATTTTTTTCTTCAAGTTCTAATGGCCTGTCAAGAATCTGAATAACTTTTTCAAAGTTGCTTTCATGGAAATAGATAGTTGCTGCAAGCAGGGAAAAATCTTCGGTTGCAGGTATATTTTCAGGGAGAATGTCTAATGCCTCCTGATATCTCTCTTCTGCCAGCATGCTTTTAATTCTGAGAAAGAGTATTTCGGATTTATACCTTCCGTTGGGGTACCTGAAGCTGTATTGGTCTGCATAATCTTCAACAATACTATATGCCCCCTGTTCATAAGATGCGTTAATCAAAGGAAGATAATATTGTTCTTTTTTATCCTCTGATGAAAGCGTTATGAGGTATAGATAAAGCTTTGAGGCATCGTTATAGAGTCCAATGGAATGATAGGAGGCTGCAAGTTCTGAAAGTAGAGAAATATCAACCCAGTTTCTAGTGAATAATTTCTTGTTTTTCTTGGCTAAAACCAGGGCTTCGATATATTGTTCATTTTGAACATATTCCTTTATAACTATGGGAAACAACTCAATGAGCAGCGCCTGAGCTGACTGGTGTAATTCGCCTTTTCTAAAATCTCTTAGAAAACCCATGATGAGCTCAATACTTTTAATATTTTCGTTGTTTAATCGGTAGACCAGTGCTTCCTTGAAACTCGCTTCTTCTCTGCTTGCACGGGTGATAGCTTTTTCAGCATATGCGTTATAAAAAAGTACTGCTTCAGCACTCCAGTCATCTAGAAGCAGGTATTTTATGTCTGTCTTTTTAAGGGCTCCCCGGAATCCTGCTTCGGTGCCGGGGTATGTGTTTTCAATACTTGCGAAAGAATCGACGACATTTCCCGGGGGTTTATAGTGGAATTCTGCAAGAGATTTTTTGTAAGTGATCATTCCCAGTTTTTCTTTATTCTTTATGTGACCACTTAAGGTTGTATAACAACGAGAAGCATCTTCATATTGTTTCTGTTGATACAAAGTGTCGCAGTAGCCGTTTAATGAAAATATCTTATCCAGTAGCAGTTCATGCTTTTCAAGCAGCTGATATCCAACATAAGCTTTGATGAGATCGCCTGTGCCGTACCAGTAGTCGGCTCGCCTCAGGTCTCTGATCATTGCGGTATCACCGGGGTAGGCAATGTCATCTCGTGCAAGTAATTCATTCATTCGAGAATATTGTTCTGTTGCAAGTGCTGTTTCTATCTGAGTAATCAAAAAATATGGAGTGAGTGGATTTGATGAAGTCATTGCTTCATCAAGGTTTCTCATTTCAAAATCTGCAATAAAAGGGTCTTCGAAACGGGCACGCAGAAGGATCAAAAGATATTTTGCAAAAATTTCGATTTCCTCGTCCTTATATTCTTCTGCAAGGAGATAAAACTGTTTAAAGGCATCGACAAAATTGTTGTCACGTGACAGAACATCGCCATAGGTGAGTGCCAGTTTTTTCTGAGTTTCAAGGTCTTTTTCTTTGGTGATCCGTTCTAACAGGAGAGGAAGAATATCATTCCAGAGATTTTGCTTTGCAAGTGCATAAATCTCTTTATCCAGGAGAGTCCGGTTAGCTTCTTTGTCAGGAAGAAGGAGGGCCATTGCAGGGAAAGGAAGCATGGTAAACTGTACAGGCATGGAAAGCTGAACTTTAGATTCGTATAATTTAAAGAAGCTTCTCCAGTCAGCGGCATAGGGCGAAGCAATGAGAGGATTTGAAAAATCCCTGGTGGTTCTTTCTAATATTGTAAGACCTGACAGTTTTGAGGAGAATTCAGGAAGGGCAGAACTGTAAGGATTTCCAAGTAAGATGTTTACTGTGAGTTTATTGTTTTCCTGGTCTGGAACAATATCGAATTTTTGAGGAGGATACCTGAAAAAGAATGAGAGAATAGTCTTGTTGTTTTTATTCTGTGACAAAATTTTGACTATTTTGTCGTCGGTCTCGAATATTGATAGGGCTGGCTTTAAGATGGTATTTTCAAGGATAAAGTCAACTCGTTTTCCTCTTATATTTGAACGGTATACAGGGATACGAGTGAAGGTACAGTACAGTTCAACCGTTGAGGGAGTGCTTATTTTATTTATCCTGGTCAATACACTTCCGGTTATGGCCAGAGCTGGCTCTGTTACCAGGAAAACGGCTAAAATTATAAGATATTTTTTCATTACACGTCAAAGTTGAAGTTATGTTGCTTTGTTCCATGCAAAAAACAGACCAAACTTGAGAAGAACCTTTTGTTCAATTTTTATTAGAAAGTTATTTGATTTTTATTCCATAAAACTGATATCATTTTTTTAGATACAAATTCGAGTGTCAATCTTGAATGTTCAAGCTAGAAAAGCTTTCGGATAATAATTATATAAATTCAGTGTTGCAGGAGAAAAGAATGGGAAAAAATGTATTACTGGTTGATGATTTCAGTACAATGAGAAAAATCATTGGTAGATCTCTGCGTCAGGCAGGAATAGATTTTGATAATATTTTTGAAGCAGGAGACGGTCTCGAAGCACTTGAAGTTTTGGAAAACGAAAATGTTGATCTGGTACTCAGTGATATCAACCTGCCAAATATGGATGGGATTAGTTTTCTCCGTTAAAAATCAACACGCGAAGCCATTAAGGACATACCAGTGTTGATGATATCCACAGAAACCGGTGAGGATATTATTGGTGAAGCAAAATCTCTTGGAGCAGCGGGAGCCCTTAAAAAGCCGTTTACTCCCGACAAAGTAAATGAGGTTCTGACTCCACTTTTGTAAATACTATTCATCCAGGAGTATAAAGTGGAAATTCAGGATAAAATGATATCTGCGGCCAAAGAAATTTTTTCTTCAATGGTCATGATGGATATAAATGTGACTGAAATAATGGAAGAGCATGGGCCTTTACATGATGCCATTACCGGCATGATCGGGCTCACAGGCACCCACAAGGGTGTTTTCGCTGTTCATATCCCACACAGTGTCGCCATGGCCATTACTTCCAGTTTTCTCATGATGGACATAACTGAAATTAATGATGATGTTCATGGTGCTGTTGGGAAATTGGCCAATATGATCGGTGGAAATGTAAAAAACATTCTGTCAGAAAAAGGAGGGGATATCGACCTTTCACTCCCTTCCACATCTTCAGGTTCCGAGTACAGTTTTACATCTGATAAAAATGTTGAAAAAGTGATTGTCAAATTTGATACAGGCAGTAGTCATTTTTTAATTGAAATGAATCTGGAAACCTAGGAGTTTGTCCGAGACTCCGAAAGGGCATTCTCGGACAGGTTCCTAGCGTTGTTGCCAAAGATATCACCGGTACATTTATAGGAATGGATGTTACCGAGCTTGACGAAGACGTAATGGATGCCATAGGTGAGATTGCAAATATGGTTGCCGGAAGTCTAAAGATTGCATTCGGTGAAAACGGTCAGGATATAGAACTTGCCATCCCCACAACAATTGTTAGAAAATCTTTTGAAACCAGTAGCATATCAGGTGCTCACCGGGTTGTCGTTCAGTTCACCATGAACGGTAATACTTTTATGATAGAACTTAAATATATTGATTCCAATGCTGTTTAAGTTGTCTTGTTTGTGAAAACATACTGCGAGTAACACATTTTCCCTTTTAAGTTGTTAAGAAAATTTCCTTAGCTGTCGATACCTAGTATAGGTAAAACAAACTCTCTTAACTCCTCTAATCCGTCCAAATTTATGTCCTCTGATAAAGCTAAAAAAACAATAGATAAAATCCTTGAACTTACTCAGGAACGTGTTTCCGATGAGGTTGGTGGTCTCATGGGTGCGACTATGTCCATGTCAGATTTTTCAACACGTCTTATCTCCAAAGAAGACTTTTTTGATGAATCTTCCGGGAAACTAATTTTTTCCGAAATGTCATTAACGGGAGAAGTGGAAGGGGCTGGTGGTATTCTTATTTCCGTTAAAGATGCAATTCGACTTGGCGGAACTCTTATTATGCTGCCAGACAGTGAACTTGAGGAGTCCGTTACTTCTGAGGATTACAGTGAAGAAATTGAGGATTCGTATGGTGAAATAGCAAATATTATTGCCGGAGCTTATACGAAAACTTTTGGAGAAATGTACTCGAAAACTTTCCGTTTTGTCCGAAAAAACCAGGAAGTTTTAAGTCCTATGAAAGTTGATGTGGAATCGGACAAGCCAATTCCAAATCAGAATTATTATGAAGTCTCCACGTCAATGGAACTGAATGGTGTACAGATGGGAAAACTGATTGTACTTATTCCAGCAGCGCCTTTAGGGCTTGATGACGTAGCACCTTCACCAGAAGTTGATGAAACTAAAGTCAAGGATGCTTCAGCAGAATCAAAGAAAGAAGCAACTGAAGCTGATGGTGAAAGTGGTGAGACTTCAACGGCGTCAATATCTGATATACCTAAGCCAATAGACATTAAAAAACAGAAAAAACGGGTAGATGCCTGCTTGAAAGAGTGTAATGCCCGCATGGGTGATGAAATAGGAGCCATGCTTGGTGCTGAGGTGAAACTCACTGACCATGAAACACGACTGGTTAACAAGGCAAATTACTTCTTTGATGAGGCATCGGGTAAACAAATTCTTGCACATATGGATGTGGTTGGCGAACGTGAAGGGAAAAGTTATCTTTATGTGGGGCTAAAGGATGCAATATATATTGGCGGAACACTTATTATGCTGCCGCCAACCGAACTTGAAAAGAGCGTTGGTGAAGAAGAATTCACTGAAGATACTGAAGACGCATATGGTGAAATAGCAAATATTATTTCCGGTGTTTACACAAAGGTTTTTGAAGAACAGTACCCCGACAAAATACGATTTATAAAGACCAGCCTGGAACGGGTTGTTCCAATGAAGGTTGATGCTGAATCCGATGAGCCAATGCCGGATGTGCCTTTTTACATGGCGACCAGCAAACTGAATATTGGAGATAAATCCCTTGGAAACGTACAGTTGCTTGTACCTGCTGATCTTTTTAAATTAGAAGGATTGGGTCAGGAGGCGGCTGCAGATGATGCGCCAAATGAAGAAAAAGGTAAAAGCAGTACTGGCTCCATGGCAGAGAGTGGCTCAGATTCTGAAAAAGTTAAAGGGAATGTAAGTGGTAAAGCCGATGCTGCTGGTGGCTCAGGGCGTGCAGGGGCTAAGGATATAGGTGGGGGTACACAGAAACCTGAATTTATTCTCGTGAGTAATGATGGTGGAGCCTGTTCAAATATCACCGCCGTGTTGAATGATCGTGGAGTAGCCTATAGAGTTCTTGATTACAAGGAAAGTATCAGTGATTGTTTACCTGGTGATGTGAAAGCTGTTTTCCTTGTAATGTCCAATGTGGATGAACAGGGCTTGGGTGTTGCAATAAAAATTAATGCGGCCTGTTCATTACCGCTTATTGCTGTAGGCCCTGAATGGACACGGACAAAAGTTATAAAGGCAGTTAAATACGGCGTTGACGATATTTTAATAAGCCCGGCGAGTGAGGGGGATATCACTGAAAAGATAGACTCTGTTCAGGCCAGAATGGCTGCCTGATATTCAATAGCCTTGTGGCCAGACAGTCCCTGGAAGTTTATATTTGCCCAGTCTATGGCAACGCTTCTTCTGTGTACGCAATGGTTGCCTCTTTCGATTGGTATCTGCTGTTGAGTAGCACATTGTCCTGAATAAAAACATGGTGTATTTTTCAGAATAGCTTGACAAACTGACAGTCTTTGGCAAATTGAATGGTCTCCTTTTGGAGGCTTTTTTTTGCAAAAAAAATGGGCGGTGAAGTTCTGCAAAACTTCACCGCCCCAAACGTTGGATCTATAAAAATCCTCAAAAAAAACTATTAAAGATGGTAATCTTTGTTTCCGTTCTTCTCAAGAACATTTTTGAGCAGGGGCGTGATTTTCCCTG
>CAMZLK010000003.1 GCA_947311475.1 uncultured Desulfocapsa sp. | reverse complement strand
TGCCACCACCATGCTTGAAAAAGGTATTAATATTCGTGTTCTTCAGGATCTGCTTGGTCATGCAGATGTAAAGACCACCGAACTCTATACCCATGTAATGGATAAGGATATCTCGCGGTTAACCAGTCCTCTTGAATATATCAAATAGAGATGGACTTGGAAACACTCTCCATCCACTTCGTACTACAAATTTCTTATCTTTTCAACATACCTTAGTACTTCGAAAAGACAAGAAATTTTCGTTCTTCGAATATGGAGGTTTTTCTAAGTCCATCCTGTTTAGACCTTTTTACGAGTTTGTCAATCGTGATAAACTCGTGAAAAGGTTGAAACCCCGATGCCTAAGTAAAAAGCTTCATATGCGAGGCGCACATTTTTTGGTTAGTTTCGGTTAAGGTACGTTGAAATGAAACAAAAAGTGTATAGGCTGCATAAAATAATTTTTCAGGAACAAATTGTATGCACCAGCACGGATACATAGGACGCAAGATGCGGGTACCGGTACTCAAAGAAAAGCCAGCCATTGTAATTGCTACATTTGGCACTTCCAGTCGAGCCCAGGCTCCTCTTGAAATTTTTCGGCAACAGTTGGAAACGCATTTTTCTGAGTATGAAATATTTTGGGCCTACACCTCAAATATTATTTGCAGAAAAAAGAATTTACCCAGTCTCCAGACAACGCTCGCACAAGTTGAAACAGCAGGATTTCGGAAGGCTATTGTCCAGCCTTTGCATATTTTCCCGGGTACCGAGTATCAGCAGATGGCTGAAACATGCGAATATTTTCCGGGGGTGCGCGTGTTTTTGAGTGAAACACTGTTCCACAGGTGGAACTTTGTAAAAGAGACACTGGCAGTTATTGAATCGAACTTTCTGCAACCGGAAGAAGGCCTGAATCTTCTGGCTCTGCACGGTACGCCGCTGACAGCAGATTCTGTGAATATTGTATATCTTGGTTTTGCAAAACTTGTCGCCGATCTCTATCCTAATGTTCTAGCTGCTTCCATTGAAGGAGTACCGGACTCGGATGCTGTAATGGACGCTATTAATCGGGATGGTTTTGTTGATAAGTACAGAAAAATCAGGATAATACCCATGATGTACCTTGCTGGAATGCATGCTGAAGATGATCTTATGGGGAGTGATGATAAAAGTTGGAGGACGATTCTTGAAAAGATGGGTTTTTCCGTGGATTGCCCGATGGTTGAATATGGAAACGAACAACTCTTTAAAGGGCTTGCGTACTATCCTGAAGTTATTTCATTTTTTACAGACCGGTTACGGCGTAGTATTCAGCTTGCAAAGATTTATTAACCTTACTCCCTGATTCCTGCAATAAAATACAGGAATTTCGGAAAGTCTTTTTGAAATTACCAATTTGGAAGTACCTCAAGGCATTTACCTGCGTGATTTATTCAGGTTGGATAAAATCAGCCAGAGCATTGATGCTTGTAACATGGCGGCGGAATTCTTTACTATCCACAATCCGTGTTCCAAATTGATTTTGCAGGCCCATTGAGATCTGCAGGGCATCGAGGGAATCCAGTCCTAGTGGGCTTGCATCGGAGAAGAGAACAATATCGTCATCAAGCTCTTCCGGCTTAAGATCTTCAATATCACACTCTGTGAAGATCATTGTTTTCAGGCGCAGTTTTAGTGCCTCATCAAGCGAACCTTTCATGTTCCATTCCTTGTTCTACGGGCAAATATTGCCCATGCAATAAAAAGCAGGACAATTCCAAAACCTGCCAGTGCTAATGATTCTGTGAGTACTGCGCGGCTACTAAGAGCACGCAGGAAAATATCCAGAAAGCCTTCAAGCCCCCATGACATGGGAGAGATATTACTCAGCGTTTGCATGCTTTGCGGCATGAAGAATTTAGGCACCATAACGCCGCCAATGGCACCAAACAAAATATTTATAATCCCGCCTATGGTCGTTGCCTGTTCCACGGTATTAACAGATACTGCGATCACAATCGAGGTGCCGATTGCCGCAAGGCTCAGTCCCGTGGAAACCATGAACAGGCCTGGTAAAGAATTCCCAAGGGTAAGAGCGTCTGCACCGAGTAGGGGGACAATAAAAACGCCCACTCCAATCATCAGCCAGACCTGAATCTGATTAATCAGCATATACGGAATTATTTTTCCGGCAAATAGAATTGGGATGGAGATATTCATGGCCTGCATACGCATCAGGGTGTTCTGTTTACGTTCGTTAATAAAAATTGTGGACATGGGGATTATGATAAAAAACATTCCAAAAACAATCCAGGAAGGTACACTTTGTTGAGTTGATGATGGATGCTGATCGGGCTTTAAACCGTTGAAGTGTACTTCTATCCGGTTATTTGTACTGTGCATAAATGGATCTGTTTTTTCTGTAATCCCTGGTAATACAGCTTCAAGTTCCTGAAGCATCTCCTCGATGCGTAGTATTGTTATTACCCTTGTCAGTTCACCCTTAAACAGCGCAAGCATATCCTGTTTTACATCACTTGCAACATTAAGATGCAGGAGCCTGGAGGCTTTTTCATTGTCAAACTGTTCAGCAAAGCCTTTTGGTATGGTGAGAGCAAAGTGGAGTCCACTGTTTAATGCCTTCAGCAACTGGTCCTGTTCTGTTATTTTTTTGTTATGTTGCTCAAGTGTTTTGTTGTTACTCAGGGCAGATACAATTTTGAAGCTTATTTCAGTTTGATCCTGATCAATGATGGCATAACGAATAAATGGCCGATCAGTATCAAAGGTATCTTTTAATGCCATGGACATGATCAGGATAAAAATTGACGGCATGATAAAGAGTGCGGCAAGGGCATGCTTATCCCGCAGGATAAGTATGAATTCCTTTCTGAGCATTGCGTTAAGCATGGCCATCATCCCAGTGGTGGCTGGTCAGCTGAATAAAAAGGGACTCAAGGGACATTGACGGATCCCTGTTTTCCTTAAGCATTGCCTGCAAGTTTCCCTGAAGGACAATTTTTCCATGATTGATGATAGCTGCTTCATCACAGATTTTTTCAATCTCATCCATATAATGTGAAGTGTAGATAACGGTTTTGTTGTCTTCTTTAAAACTCCTGATTGTTTCCAGGATGTCATTTCGGGACTCGGGGTCAATACCAATGGTTGGTTCGTCAAAATAGAGGATTTCTGGATTGTTTAACAGGCCGATTGCAATATTGAGTCGTCTTTTTTGTCCGCCGGACAGTGTGGCTGCTTTTTGATCGAGCAGGTTTTCGAGATGATTTACGGAAATTGCATAATCAAGATTATTTTTCAGCTCCGAGCCGGCGATTAATTGGATACCTGCAAAAAAACGAAGATTCTCAACAACGCTTAAGTTTTCATACAGGGCAAGTGATTGAGGGATAAAGGTGCAGCGTTTTCGTATCTGCTTGAGATGACTATTCAGAGCCAGGCCAAAGATCTCGATGCTGCCTTTTTCAAAACTGCTCAGGCCATTGAGGATGGCGATAAGTGTGGTTTTACCGGCACCATTTGGGCCAAGCAGCCCGAAGATAACACCCTTTTTGATGTGCATGCTGAGTTGGTCCAGGGCAAGCTTTGTATTATAACGCTTGCTGAGGTTTTCGATGCGTATCATAGGTTAAGCAGGCTTTATTTGGAGGAGTTCTTTGTATACCCCAGCTTCAGCATTGGCAACACTGTTTAGTTTATCCCGGATTACAGTAAAATCGATCGATTTACCCTTTCTTCTGCGAATGGCAGTAACAGCCAGCAGGGCAAATTCCCGCCATTGATCTCCAACTGCCGTCATCTGGCGTGAAGCTTTCTCTAGATCCTGATTGTTAAGGATGCTTCCCGCTTCCTGTAGAAATGAGGCGTAGATAAATCGAAAACCGGCTCCGCCTGTTCCTATTTCTTCCTGCATTCGCACAATATGGCCTAAAAAGAGTTTTGCCCATCTGGGGTCTTTTCGGTCCAGTTTACCGATACTTTTTGCAAGTGCTCGTATACCCCTGATTCCTGCAATGGGAACCGGTGTTTTCAGCATGGCCTTTGCATTTCTGCGTATTACTTTTGGAATGATTTTTTTGTAATCAATATGTTCCGGGATATGGCTCGGGTAATAGAGTAAACCTTTTGGCGCCATCATGCCCTTTACAAAACGTGCTTTTTCAAGGTCTTTTGCTGCGCAGAGTTTGGTTGTTTCAAATACCGGGTCGCTGATCAGGTATTGCTCTTCGTTTTTTCCGTAGATTATCAGGTTGTGTGCGTTAAAATGGAATCGCATTTCAGGCGGAAAATAGGGAAGCCAGAAAACAGAGCTTTGGGCTCCAATTATCTTTCCCTTTTCCAGCAGCTTATCAAGTGCTGACATTCCTTTTGCGGGCTTTTTAAATGTGTGCATCTGCATCCTGATACCAAGGTTTTTCTGTAAACCTTTGATAATACTTTTTGGCCGTGAACGATATGCGATGAGTGGCATGCCACCTAGTTTCACAAAGGGGATATAGGCAAACATTAACGCCCCGGATAAGCCAAAAACCATGGCTTCAGAGAGCGGCAGACCGTGGTGGGACATCATTAGAGACATGACGCCACTTTCACAATGGGCAAAGTGATTATGCTGAAATGTGACTTGTTTTTGCCTATCCATTCTTTTTACCACGTTTCGGTAATTTACAAAGTTCTTCTGGTGAAATACCAAGAGCGCTTTCGTAACGCTTAAGAATATTTTCAGGGAGATTATGGAACACAGAAGGTCTAAAATGTCGTTTTATGCGCCACTTGAACAATCCGGTTGATTCTGAAAGCACCTGCAGATCCATTCGGCAATTATACATATGGAAGTATAGAGCAGATTTTTCACCTTGTAGAACCCGCTGATAGGCCTCAGATGCCAGGCGGTCGAGTTCATGAACTGCCTGCATGGTTGCCTCTTCTTCAACTTCCCAACCGCTTGAAGCAACAACGTTGTAATGGCCGCTATTGTCTGTGGCATACATCGCTTTTCTATTGTTGGCATATGTTACAATGTTGTCCTGAGGCACTTTGCTTTCTTCCATTCACACCACCGTAAAGTGCATAAAAGCAGTTGAAAATCTTCCGCTTTCAGGAATATAGCAAAGGAGACGTTCTCCTTTTTTGAGACGACCGGAATGAAAAAGCTCTTCCAGTATGATATAAATGGAGGCTGAACCGGTATTTCCTTTTGTACTTAAGTTACTGAACCATTTTTCATAAGGGATATCACATTTTGCGAGTTGCATGCCTCCATGGACTTTTTCACGAAAAAAATCTGATGAATAGTGGGGCAGGAACCAGTCAATTTGTCTGGGATCAACAATATTTCGCTCCACAAGTTCCTGGAGGGGCTTGCGCACAGAGTATTCGATAATTTTCTCGTTAAGTAGTTTAACATCCTGCTTGATGGAAAAAATAGATTGTTCCATCCATTCCTGTGGCAGATATTCCCGCCAGGCTCTTAAGGAGCCATCTTTCTTTTTTTCAGCACCCGCGTACATGCAGGGTTCAAGCTCTCCTGCATAGGACTTTTGGTGAATCCAATCTATGCGGAGAGATAATCTGCCAGTGTCAATATTGGGCTTGTTGCTCAGCCACACAGCGCCTGCACCGTCACTCAGCATCCAGCGTAGAAAGTCTTTTTCAAAGGCCAGCTCAGGATTGTTTTCAAGCTCTTCACTGAGGACTGTCAGCTCTTTGGCAAACAAATGGCCACGCAGCAGGGAGGAGACATTTTCTGATCCAGTGGCGACTCCATTGCTATTAAGTCCTGAAAGAATTGCCATGTACGCATATTTGAGGGACATGGTGCCGGATAAACAGATGCCGGCAGTGGCCACTACCTCGCACGGTGGAATGCCAAGTTCACCATGTACCATCAGCGCATGGTTGGGCATGAGTTGGTCAGGGAGTGTGGTTCCGCAGGCTAGTACTTCTATGGTGTCGAGATTGCAGCCCTGCACCCCAAGTTTACGGATGGCTTCTGCTGCAAGCTGAGCGTTTGTGTGGCTGGCAAGCCCGCTTTCAGGGTTAATGGCATAGTAGCGGGATCTGATTTTGTTACTGCGAAGAATCAGTTTTCGTACCCGGGACGGGCGCTTGGCAACCGGCGCGAGAATGGATTCCATGGTATCATTGGAAACCGCTTCATTTGGTAAAAATGCACTGATATTGTTGATGTAAACCTGGTGTGACATGCGTTTTAATTGAAAAAGACTTTTATTTCCTCGAGGGTTGTTCGTAATAATGTATCGCTTTGGCAAGCGACTTTTTCCTCAAGGGGGAGAGAAGCTTCCTAATCAGCATGTTTAACGGTACAACGGTGAGAATTAGTGTCAATAAAAAGATTACATAGATTGTAATAACCACATTCCGTCCGCGTGAATTTTGCGGCCCCGCCTTTTTGATCAGTTTTGACCAGATCAGAAAACTGCGATGGGCAATATGCTCAGTGGCGATCAATTTTCCATTAACATTCACTGCACCCAGATTTCTCAAGAGGGAGATGTTACTGCGTTCTTCGTCATTGTGCAATGCTTTGCAGAGCCGCTCTCCAAAACGGGAAGAAGATGCAATCTCTTTTTGTAATACTCCGGCTGGGGGGAAGAACCAGAAAGAATCCTTTTTTCCGGTGAGCATCCAGCGTGGTGTGGTGATAAAAGTGTAGAGTGACTTTCCCTGATCAGTCAGTACCACATTGTCAATCAACTGCGCACCAAGATCTGAGAGTAATCCTTTCATTTTTTCCTGTGCCATTAGCCACATATCTCGACAGGCAATCACGGTTATTACAGGTGTATTTTTAAAGAGTCTTTTTGCCTGGTTACTTTGCAGAAAACCGGTAACCGGGATGGAAGGGGAGAGGAACCATGAGGTGTATCCCAAAATGATCAGGTCATAGTTCTCTTCAGTTGCAATGGGTTTTACAGGACAGCCATCAAGGTAAACAGCTTCCGGGAACACATTGAAAAATGTGTAAAATGGCCAGGGGTAGGGATAGGGAATTTCCGGCTCAATTTTGTGATAATCACACTGTACTTCATCACAAAGGAATAAGGGTGCAACAATCTGATCCATAACAGATTCCAGCTGCCCGCTTTGGGAGTAATAAAGAATGAGAACTTTTTTCATCAGGTAGGTTTATAACTCGCTTATTTGATCAAAAAGATCGCTGTCAGCTTCAATTTTAGCCCTGTTTCCAATGATCATGCGATGGCTGTTTGCCTGCATGTCTGCAAATGCATCGGCATAGGTGCGCATATCCTGTACAGAAGTTGAAATGATCTCTTCAATTCGCTGTTGTTTGAATTCTGCGGTGATACCATTTAAGTATTCATTGCGGGCGGCGACACCTTTGGCGGCCGATGCCTGGAGAGGTGTGAAGGTTCCATATGTGCCGATGATAAGTTGTTGCAGAACCTCTTTTGGGGTGGTGAGGTCTTTTATGGTCACTGCCATGTTTGCATAACTTTCATATGTCTTTCGTACCTGTGGATCGCGGTAGCTGATAACTGCAAAATTACCACTGATGTGACTGAACTGGATAAAGCAGCCATAGGCCCCGCCCATCTGTCGTACTGTATTCCACAGATAATCACGGGAGAGGTAGGTCTTTAGTACCTCAAAGTGCCCGTTATAACTTTTTCCTTCCGGCAGCAGATTGCCACTCTGTACGGCGTATACGACTTCGGCAGAGCTTATCAGTGCTTCATGTTTTGGCAGCTCTGGCAGAATCAGTTCCTGTTTTGTAAGTACTGTATCCGGGAGTGCTGTGATCAACCCTTTACAAAGATTTTTAAAACTACTTATTTCCCGTTCGTTGGCAGTGATGGAGAAAATCAGGTTGTTACGATTGAAAATGGCGCTAGCCATCTCTTCCAAGCCGGTAAGGAAAGCTTTCTCATGTTTTGGATACTCGTGGGCGAGTTCTTTGGTTTTACGATAACTGGTGACACCTGAAACCATCTCATTACAGGCACCGGCCTTACTTAGCTGGGCAAAGGCCAGCGACGTGGGCAGGTTGTAGCCTTCGCTTTGGGCCCCATGTTCCGTCCACGCAAAATCACGTATAACGATTTCCTGAATATGAATTCGATCTTCCAGAGAGAGATCGGAGAAGACATTACTTAAGAGTTGTATGGCTCGTTCCTGGTATTCGGGCAAACATTTCATTTGGAACCAGAGTATTGGTCGAAAATCGCCCTTGCCCCCTTTTTTGACATGGCACTGAAACGAATGGGAAAACCCTCCGGTGCAGGTGCCTATTTCTCTGGCAAAATGCATGTAATCCATTTTGGAGGTACCAATTTCAGTGACAATGCTTCCAAACATGTCCAGCCAGGGGAGATATTTTGATGGGAGGCAGGAGATGTCAAAGCCAACCTCAATATAGGAGATATGGTCGGTGTCCAGTTCACTGATAATTAGTTCGTTGCCCTCAATTTTTGTGGCCTGCACTTGATGAAAGTCAATATTGTGTTCAAGGTCACCAAGGTTCAGTTGCGGGAGCAAGGCAAGCGTTTCCACACTGTTTGCCTGTTGCTGGTCTTCCATCAGCTCAAGAGTTCTGGCGATGAGTTTTGCCTGGCTCTGGGTATCGAGGCTTTTCGAGTATGCTTCAAGACGTGCTGCCTCACGGGCCTGGTCTCTTGCCTGTTTTTCAGGGTCTGGTTTTAGGGTGACAACCACTGTGGCCGGGTTATCCAGCAGATACTTTTTAATTAATTCTTCGAAATAATTATCATCTAATGCCTTGTTACGAATAGTCACAAGCAGTTCGTCGATTTGCAGGGACTCGAACGGGTCTGTCCCGTATTTGAATGCTGGAAGTGCTTTACCTATCAGATCAAGACCACGTTGAGCTTTGCAACTTTCTTCCCGTACTCCAAATTCATATTTGTTCAGCTCTGACAGGATAAGCTCATGTCCCAAACCCTCAGTTGCCATTTGCTTAAGGGTCTTTTTGTACAGATCAAGGAATTCGTCCCTTTTTTCAGGGTCACTTCCCACAAGATAGGTAACCATCATGGTTTTAAAGCTTGAGGATGAGAGATAAAAGCCGCCAAAATCCTTGCACAGCCCGCTGGTGATAATTGTATTTTTTAAGGGGGATGCATCCGAGTTATAGAGAATGTTGGCGATGATCTGGAATGCGGCATTCTCTTCACGGTTGAGCACTGTTGAGACCATGCTTGCAACAGCAAGGAAGGTTTTTTGTGCCGTATCTGCTGAGTCTACACTATAATTGTCCTCAATGTAGATGACTTCTTCTGTTTCTTCCCCTGCGAGTACTCCTACACGCTCTTCTTTCCCGTAAAATTTTGAAAGGAAATTATTTTGCAGGTAGGCAAGTTCATCATCAAGATTTGCATTGCCATAAACAAAAAAGGTGGCATTGGATGGATGGTAATGGGTTTTGTGAAAGTCGCAGAATTCTTCGTAGGAGAGATCTGGAATGTTTTTTGGATCTCCACCGGATTCATGGGCATAGGTGGATTTTGGCATGAGTCCACCAAATATATGATGAAAGATCAGCCGGATTGGATCAGAGAAGGCACCTTTCATTTCATTATATACCACTCCCTGATACTGCAGGGGAGAATCTTCACTTTCCTGGTGATAATGCCAGCCTTCCTGTTCAAATGTGGATCTTGCCAGCAGTGGATTAAGTACCACATCCATATACACGTCCATAATATTGAAATATTCTTTCAGGTTTCTTGTGGCAAAGGGGTAGTAGGTAATGTCTGATCCGGTCATGGCATTTAGGAATGTCATGAGTCCACCTTTATTTATCTCGCCAAAAACATCTTTTACCGGATATTTTTTTGATCCCATGAGTACGGAGTGTTCCAGGATATGCGCAACACCTTTGGAATCTGTGGGGATGGTATTAAAAGAGGCTGAAAAAGTCTTGTTGGAGTCGCTGTTTTTGATGGCCAGGAGTGGGCATCCAAGTGTTTCATGTTCAAAGAGAAACACTTCTGCGTTTACTTCGTCGAGCTGTTGTACCTGTTTCAGGGTAAAGCCGGAATAGGTGGAGCCGGGGGTATAGGTCATTAAGGTTCTCGTATCAGAAAAGTTTGCTGGAATCAATAAGGAGAGTTACCGGGCCGTCATTGACTAGTTCCACATCCATATGGGTCTGAAACCTGCCGCTGGCAGTAACTATTTGTTTTTGTTTTACTGTATTTATGAATTGTTGATAGCATTTTTTGGCTTTTTCCGGTGGTGCAGCACTGGAATAGCCGGGGCGTCTCCCTTTACGACAGTCGCCATAGAGGGTGAACTGTGAAACAACAAGCATGGCACCCTTGGTATCGATGAGAGAGTAATTCATCTTGCCGTCTTTGTCTTCAAAGATACGAAGGTTGGTAATTTTATTTGCCATCCATTGTATTTCTTTCTCTCCGTCATTTTTGTGGATGCCAAGGAATACAAGTAGTCCTGCTTCAATTGTGCCGATAATTTTAGAGTGGACTGTAACGGATGCACTGCTGACTCGTTGGATAACTGCTCGCATAGAAAACGTAAAACCTTTAAAAAGGGTGTCCAAACATTACCCAGCCAGTTGTGGTTTCATCAGAAATGGCCACATCGAAACACACGACTGCGCCGGAAAACATGGCAGGGATACCAAAGCTGCCATTAACTTTCTGGGGTTCCGGGAAAATCTGTATTGTTGTACGATATGGCGACTTGAAAAGGGTGGACTGTGGCCGCCTTTTTGCCGTTATCAAATTCAAGGCTGCGATAGCGGTTGTATTGTCTTAACAGCAGGGTTGTGACACCGTGTTGCATTGGATTCCAGGAATCACCACCCACATGGGCGGATTGAAGCAAACCGTTCTTTAAGGTGTAGTGTTGCATGGAGTCATTACGGGAGGAGCCCATGGGCAAAACAAGGCGGTTTTTTGTGCCCTCTGAAGGATTTTCCGCGCGGGTAAGAGTGTTTTTGATGGAAGTGTTTGGTTTGGCTTGGAGTGTTGGAGTTAAGAGGAGGCTAGCCAATCCGAGGATACAGAATACTTTTAAGGGTGTACAACAATGCATTTATTACCTCTTTATGTTTAAAGAAAATCAAAACATGCAAAACTAAATAATCTTAACCGATAAAACACAAACTTCCAAATATTCTGCAAACATATTTAAAGGAAAATGGAAATAATTACTCAAAGAAGGGAAAGGTGAGGGAAAAAAGAGAAACCCGCCAGGCAAATAAACTGCCTAGCGGGTTTCTCAGCTTTAAAAGTGGTACAGATCTGGCTTATTCAGCAGCTTTGGTGGCCTCTTTTGCTATATCCGCTGGGTTAAGGGCATCTGTTGCTTTTTTCATACCAGCATCCACAGCTTTGCTGGCTTCGTCTTTGGCCATGCCAACTGCTTTTGTTTTAACATCCTCAACAACTTGTCCTGCGGCCTCTTTTGCCATGTCACCAGTGGTTTTCTGGGCAACTTCAGCGGCAGCATCAGTAGCTGCAGCTACAGGAGCATTTGCAGAGGCGCTTGAAAGAGCGACTCCGGTGCTCAGTAAAAGAACAATGGCCCCAAGAATTAATTTGTTAGTGTTTTTCATGTGTTTCTCCAATAGATTTAATAAAGATTGAACTACGGTTAGCATCTATATTTATTTGATAGTCTGTTTCGATATTGAAATCAAATTAGTTTTTGGTAAGTGATGCGTTTTTTGGTGGGTGAATCTGATCGACAGCACCTAATCTGTCAAGCTTGCAGGCTTTAATCTGTATGTCGTGATAAAAGACAAACCAACTATCCAGATTTTTATAGTGGTTGAAGTATTCTTCCTTGCGATCAATTACGTCCAACGGGAAATTATCGTAAGCCATAATCCAGAGTGGATTGTTATGGGCGTGAGTGGGAAATAGATCTCCTAAATGTACAGCTGTTTTTCCTTTTGATTGTAGCTCGACAAGTTGGTGGCCGCGGGTATGCCCACCGGTGTGGCAGAGTCGTATTCCGGGGAGTACTTCAACATCTCCTTCGATGATTTTAAGTTTACCTTCTTTTTTGAGAAGGTTGAAATTTTCTGGCCAGTAGGTGGATTGAGCACGATGACAGGGTGATTCCACGTCTTCCCATTCTGCTTTTTGAACATAATGAACAGCGTCTGGAAAAGTCAGTCTTTCATTTCCTGATTCATCGAGCATTACAATTCCACCGGCATGATCAAAGTCGCAATGGGTGAGTAGCACAAAATCGATATCTTTCGGGGAGAGCTCAAGTTCTGCAAGATCATCTATAACAGCCCAGGGAGAAGTAACCTGAAAAATAGAGAGTTTCTTTGCTGATAGTTTATTTCCAAGCCCGGTATCGATAATGATATTGTGTTCAGGCGTCTTAACAAGCAGGACATCGTTGCAATAGGGGAGTGTGTTTGCTGCATCTGCCTTGCACTTTCTTGCCCATAGAACTTTTGGGACAGCACCAAACATGGTTCCACCATCGAGGCGAAAATTTCCGCCGTTTAACCAGTAAATCTGTAAATCACCAATAACAAGTTTTGGTGCCAGCATTAGAAATTCCCAAGAGCTGACCAGAGAACACCAGCAGCAATTGCAGACCCGATGACACCAGCCACATTAGGTGCCATGGCATGCATAAGCAGGAAGTTCGTTGGATCTTCTTTTAGTCCTATGGCATGGACAACACGTGCTGAATCAGGAACTGCCGAAACACCTGCGGCGCCAAGCAGAGGATTGATCTTTTCTTTTAAAAAGAGATTCATCAATTTGGCAAAGAGCACTCCACCCATGGTTGCAATCACAAAAGAAGCAGCGCCAAGCACAAAAATAAGAATGGATTGGCTGGTTAGAAATGTCTGAGCCTGGGTTGAGGCTCCAACTGAAAAACCAAGGAGGATGGTTACAATATCAATCAATGCATTTCTGGCCGTATTTGCAAGTCGTTCTGTAACCATGGATTCTTTAAGCAGATTGCCAAAAAATAACATGCCAAGGAGTGTCATGGAACCCGGGGCAATAAGAGCACAGATAAGAAACGCCATAATTGGAAAGATGATTTTTTCTTTTTTGGATACATGGCGGGGGGGCTTCATATGAATAACACGTTCTTTTCTGGTTGTGAAAAGGTACATGATTGGCGGCTGAATAACCGGCACGAGTGCCATATATGAATACGCTGCGATGGCAATGGAGCCAAGGAGCTCAGGGGCCAGCATGGAGGAGAGGAATATTGCTGTGGGGCCATCCGCTCCTCCGATTATGCCTATGGCACCTGCCTGCTCCGGGGTGAATCCCAGGTAGAGAGAACCAATGAATGTGAGAAAAACGCCTATCTGAGCAGCAGCGCCAAGCAAGATGAGCTTTGGGTTTGAAAGCATGGTGGAGAAATCTGTCATGGCTCCAATACCAAGAAAAATGAGAGGCGGGTAAATCCCTTTCATTACTCCAAGGTAAAGGTAGTAAAAGACCGAACCTTCAGCATATACAGAGAGGGGCATGCCTTCAATGGGTGGAATGTTGCCAACAATAATACCAAAGCCGATGGGAACAAGTAAAAGTGGCTCATAGTCTTTGGTGACAGCGAGATAAATGAAGAGAATACCCACGCCTATCATGAACAGGTTGGTCCATTCCAGGTGGGCAATACCGGAGTTGCTATAGAAACTTAAAAAATCCATAGTATCTCCTATGTCAGAACAATCAGGGGCTGGCCCTGGTTAACAACGTCGCCTTCAGCAATGAGGATTTCACTCACTGTTCCATCCATGGTGGCTGTTATGCTGTTTTCAAGTTTCATGGCTTCAAGAACCAGTAATTTCTGGCCATTTCGCACTTGTTCCCCAAGACTTACGGTGATGCTGATGATCTGTCCGGGAATGGGAGTAATGATGGAACCTGCACCTGCAGCCTGTGGCGATACCTGAACTTGCGCGGGAGAGTTTGAGACTCTTGTTTCAGGGGGGGGGCTGTCTGTAACGGGTTCAGTAACAGCCGTGAGATTTTCAATGGTATCGATCTGGACAATATGCTTTTTACCGTTTACTACAGCCAGCACTGTGTCATCAGAAACATCTTTAATAACGACATTGTAGCTGTTGTTGTTGATCTTTAGTTTGTATTCTTTCATTAACGATTCCAGGTAGTAGTCAACTTTCGGCTGTTTAAACTCTGCATGCGCCCGGATACCAGCCAGGGGGATTCCATATCCCCATGGCTTTTCCAGGTGATACGTTCATCTCCATCGGGGAAGTTATTGTGCAGATGAAGTGCTGTTGCGATGGCCAGAAGGATCTCTTCCTCTTCTCCATCGTCTGGTGTTTGTCGGCTTTGGGATGGTTTTGTTTTCGGACTGTTCAGCAGCAGCAATTTGGGCAGCAGGGTGATATAAATGGCAATGATCACCAGGCCACCAAAGACAAGGCCCATGCCCATGAGGGAAAACTGCAGCGCATCGAGTCCCAGTTGGTTCAGGTTATGAAAACCAATATTTGAAGGTATCATATTAAAAATATAGTTTGTGGCTATAAAGGGATATTCCCGTGTTTCTTCATGGGGTTGCTGTCTCTTTTGTTTTGCAGCATACCGAGCGCTTTGATTATACGAAACCGGGTACGGGCCGGTTCTATGATGTCGTCCACATAGCCACGCCTTGCTGCGACATACGGGTTGGCCACAGCTTCCTGGTACTCGGCTTCCTTTGCAGCGAGAAATGCTGCGGGGTCAGCAGACTTTTTGGCTTCTCTTCCATAGAGTACTCCAACGGCACCCTTTGCTCCCATCACCGCAATTTCTGCACAGGGCCATGCATAGTTAATGTCGCCACGTAAATGTTTGGATGACATAACACAGTAAGCACCACCGTATGCTTTACGGGTTATCACTGTGATTTTCGGGATGGTGGCTTCAGCGTAGGCATAAAGTATTTTTGCACCATTTCGGATAACACCACCGTATTCCTGAGCGGTTCCTGGAAGAAATCCCGGTACGTCAACAAAGGTAACCACAGGAATATTGAAACAATCACAAAACCGGACAAAGCGTGCTCCTTTTACGGAAGAGTCAATATCAAGAACACCAGACAGGTGTGAGGGCTGGTTGGCAACAATTCCCACGACTTTTCCACTGTATCGTGCAAACCCGACTATGAGGTTGGGGGCAAAATCTTTTTTAATCTCAAGGAAATCGCGACTGTCGATACTTGAAAGGATTACTTCCTTCATATCATAGGCAATACTTGCACTGTCCGGAATGATGGAATTTAACTCTTCTGAACGTCGCTCTGATGGATCTTGTGTGGATATTGTGGGTGGTGTTTCCAGGTTGTTTTGGGGTAGGTACGAGAGTAGTTTTTTGACATATTCCACACAGTCTTTTCCGGAATCAGCTGCATAATCCGAGACACCGGAACGTGATGAATGCATATCTGCACCACCGAGTTCTTCAACAGTTACATCTTCATGGGTCACAGATTTCACCACTTTTGGGCCGGTAAGAAACATGTAGGAATTGTTTTTGACCATGACCACAAAATCTGTAAGTGCCGGGGAATAGACAGCTCCTCCCGCGCAGGGTCCAAAAATTGCGGAGATCTGAGGGATCACCCCCGAGGCCATAACATTCCGAAGGAAGATATCTGAATATCCGGCGAGGCTTTCAATGCCCTCCTGGATACGGGCACCACCAGAGTCGTTAAGTCCAATAACCGGCGCACCATTTTTGACGGCAAGATCCATGATCTTGCATATTTTTTCAGCAAATGTTTCGGAAAGGGAACCTCCCAGGACAGTTGCATCCTGTGCATACACATAGATCAGTCTGCCAGCCACTGTCCCATAACCTGTAACAACACCATCGCCAGGGAAAACTTTCTTTTCCATGCCAAAAGATTGGCAGCGATGGGTTTTGAACATATCAAATTCTTCAAAGGAACCGGGATCTAGGAGCAGGTCGATTCGTTCTCTGGCAGTCATTCTGCCTTTGGCGTGAAGCTTGTCTATTCGTTCCTGCCCGCCTCCGAGTCTGGCTTCAGCCCGGAGTTTCAACAGATTATCAAGGGGTTCTGTCATTTTTGTTCTCCACTGCAAAATTCAGTGAGTAGTCCGTGGCTGGATCCCGGATGGAGAAAGGCAACCTGCTTGTTTCCTGCTCCGGTAAAGGGTGTTTCATGAATCAGTTTGCATCCCTGTTCCCTGGCCAGATGTAACTGCTCTTTAACATTTGTGCTACGGTAGGCCACATGATGCAAACCCTCGCCCCGATTGCTTAAGAATTTAGCTATGGGGCTCTCATCGCTGGTTGGTTCAAGCAGCTCAATATGAGTTTCTCCCAGGACAAAAAAAGCAGTACGTACTTTTTGAGACGTCACTTCTTCCTCTTTTTCACAGGTGAGCCCAAGTACATTTTCATAAAATTTACGGGCTTCAGCAATGGAATGAACAGCAATTCCTAAATGGTCAATTTTTTTAAGCATTTTCTATTATTGTTTTCCAATTAATCTCTATATTCACCAAATATTCCACGAAGAACCGTGCATATTTCACCAAGGCTTGCGTAAGCTCGAACTGCATCAATTATTGGTTCCATAAGGTTCGTGTCAGATTCGGCAGCTTGTTTCAGGGCGGCAAGGGTAGTTTCCACCTCTTCCTGATTTCTCTGTTTGCGTACATCTTGCAGTGAGTTGATTTGTGCAGTTTCCACTGCTGGATCAACCCGGAGCAATTCCGGTTTTTCTTCTTCATCAATCTGGAAAGCATTTACGCCCACAATAACTCGTTCCCCGGACTCGATTTCCTTTTGATAGTCGTAAGCAGCCTGTTCTATCTGCCGTTTGATAAATCCATCCTCAATGCAGGCAACCACACCACCTGTCTCCTCAATTTTGGAAATAAGCTCTTCTGCAGTATGCTCTATGGAATCGGTGAGTTGTTCGATATAATAAGATCCGGCGAAAGGATCAATGGTATCCGCAACTCCTGATTCGTGAGCAATGATCTGCTGGGTGCGGAGAGCTGTCCGGACAGAGTCCTCCGTGGGTAAGGAGAGTGCCTCATCACGCGAGTTGGTATGTAGACTTTGTGTTCCGCCAAGGACAGCAGCAAGAGCCTGAATGGTTACCCGAACGATATTGTTGTCTATCTGCCGGGCAGCCAGACTGCTTCCTGCTGTTTGAGCATGGAAGCGCATCATCATGGATGCTGGTTTTTTGGCCTCAAAACGATTTTTCATGATCCGGGCCCAGAGCCTGCGAGCAGCTCTGAATTTCGCTATTTCTTCCAAAAGATTGGAGGAGGCATTAAAAAAGAATGCAAGGCGTTTGGCAAAATGATCGATTTCAAGCCCGGCATCAATGGCTGTCTGTACGTATGTAATACCGTTTGCCAGGGTAAATGCCACCTCTTGTGCTGCTGTGGATCCAGCTTCCCGAATATGATACCCGGAAATGGATATGGTGTTAAAGAGTGGCATATTGCTGCTGCACCACTGAAAAATATCAGTGATCAGCCCAAGGGATGGTTTGGGCGGAAAGATATAAGTTCCTCGTGCAACATATTCTTTTAAAACATCATTTTGGATTGTACCACGGAGTTTTTGAGCAGGAACTCCCTGCTTTTCAGCGACCACAATATACATGGCCAAAAGCACAATGGCTGGTGAGTTAATGGTCATGGATGTGGAGATTGTGTCCAGCGGAATATCAGCAAAGAGTGCTTCCATATCAGCTAAGGTATCAATTGCCACTCCAACTTTACCGACCTCACCGAGTGACATGGCATCATCTGAGTCATAGCCAATCTGGGTTGGAAGGTCAAAAGCAACGGAAAGTCCGGTGGTACCCTGCTCGAGCAGGTAACGGTAGCGTCTGTTTGATTCTGCAGCTGTGGAAAAACCGGCATATTGACGCATGGTCCAGAGCCTGCCCCTATACATGGTGGGCTGAACACCCCTTGTGTATGGGTATTGTCCTGGGAAACCAAGGTGTTCCAGGTAGTCGTCATCGATAACTTCAGGAAGTGCGAGACGCGGGATTTCAGCACCTCCGTGCAGGGTGAATTCCTCTTTTCGTTCCGGAAAACGATTCAAGCTTGCTGCCAGCTCGTTTTCCTGCCAGTGGATCTGTTTTTTATGTATACTCACAATATTTGATGGACTCGTAAAAAGGTTAAAAACAAGATGGACTTGGAAAAAACTTCATATTCGAGGCACGGAAAATTCTTATCTTTTCGGCGTACTAGGGTACGTTGAAAAGATAAGAAATTTGCAGTAACGAAGAAGATGAAGAG
>CAMZLK010000002.1 GCA_947311475.1 uncultured Desulfocapsa sp. | reverse complement strand
TTCACACAACGTAAATTCAATAAGTTAGAACTGCGTATAAATATCACTTTTACGAGATGTTCAAGTTATTTCCGGACGGCTCCTAGGCCTGCCTGTTACCCACATCTTGCAAAGGAAGGTCTACATATACTTAACTAACTGTTTTTACAATATCTGAAAATTGAACATCTCGTAAAAGTGATATTTATACGCAGTTCTAACTTATTGAATTTACGTTGTGTGAATATTTGTGGGTAACAGGCAGTCCTAGGCTCTATCGCGGATATCTGCAAGGGATGTCAACAGTATGGGAAACCATGCCTGATACTTCCCGTGAAGTGCCTCTTTTACGTGGAATAATTCAATGCAATCTGAACTGTAAATTTTATTTTTAATTTGATTGAAAACTGTGTAGTATCGGCACTCAAAACATTTAATTATACAATTCTCCCAGGCTTTTCCCATGACAAGAGATGAACTGCAGAAACACATTATAGCGATTTTAGTAGATGAATTTGAGTTTGAAAATCCGGGGCTAACAGATAACCTCCGTGATGATCACGGTTTTGACAGTATTGATGCCATTGAGCTTCTTGCAAAAATAGAGGAGATGCTTGGATATCAGATATCACGAAAAGAAAAAGAAAAAGCAATGAGTATCCGTACAATCACTGACATTCTCGATTATATTGAAACCATTCAAGCAGCCCATAAGAGCTGATCTGTAATAATCCATGGAAAGACGCGTCGTTATCACTGCCTGTTCTGCAATTACTCCCATTGGTTATGGGGAAGAGACCATCGTCGAAAGTTTGAGGCAGGGCAGATCGGGTGTAAAACCGCTTCGTGATGATGGGCTTCTCACCGAACGTATTCATTCCAAGGTCTTTGGAACTGTTGATTATCCCATTGAATATGGTTTTGCACGAAAAGATACTAAAACAATGGGGCCTGTCGCCTATTATGCCTGTAAGGTGGCTGGCGATGTCTTAGTGGAAGCCGGATTGGACAGCGATTTTATTCGTTCCGGTCGTCTGGGGGTGTCGTTTAGCTCCACACATGGCAGTCCAACGATACAGAGAAATATTTACAAGACGTTTTTCAGTGAAGATAAATCAAAGTTTTCATCCATTGGCGCCGTTGATTATCTAAAATCAATGGTGCATACCACAGCGGTAAATATCACCAGAATGTTTGGGATTACCGGACGTGTTGTTGCCTCTTCCACTGCCTGCACCACATCAAGCCAGTCCATTGGTTTTGCCTATGAAATGGTGAAATTTGGAATGCAGGATGCCATGATTTGTGGTGGCTCTGATGAGTATGATACCACCACTGTTGCCGTATTTGACAATCTATTGGCCTGTTCCGTTGATTTCAATGATACTCCCGAATGTACTCCTCGACCTTTTGACAGCAAACGTGATGGACTGGTTGTTGGCGAAGGGGGAGCTGCAGTGCTTTTAGAAGAGTATGAACATGCACGTGCACGTGGTGCGACAATACTTGGTGAAGTGATTGGTTTTGCATGCAACAATAATGGTGGGGATCTTATCCTGCCAAACCTTGATGGTATTACCGCAACCCTGCGTCTGGCACTTGACGATGCGAATATTAAACCTGATGATGTGGATTTTATTTCTGCCCATGCAACGGCCACTAAGATGGGTGATGTGATTGAATCACAGGCCATTGATAACGTGTATGGACAGGGAAACAAACCCTGGGTCACAGGCTTGAAAAGCTATATGGGGCATACCATGGGAACCTGTGGAGCCATTGAACTTATTTTAAGTTTGTATATGATGGAACAGGGATTCCTGGCACCAACCCTTAATCTTGAAAATGTAGATGAACGCTGCGCCATGTTGCGTCATGTGCGTGAAGTAACAGAAACCAAGATCCAAACAGCTGCCATTCAGAATTTTGCCTTTGGTGGAGTGAATACCTGCCTGCTAGTAACAGATGGACGGGAATAGTCCACAACCCAGCTTTGTTGACAAACTAAGTGATGTTGTGGTGACGTTTGCTTGCTGGTTTTACTTTATCTTTGCCTTCCTCTGTTTTTTTTCATTCTTTTATGTGGCCGCGTTTTGCTTTTCCAAAAACCGCGAACAGGCTTTTCAATATCTCGATTATGTGTTTTTTAGAGGGTTTTTGTGGTTGCTCCGTGTTTTGGCACCTCGTCAGAAATGGGAGGTGGATCAGGAGATACGAAATATTCATGGCTCCATTATTGTTTGTAATCATCTGTCTTACCTTGATCCGCTTATTCTTATTTCCCTGTTTCCCAGGCAAAAGACCATTGTCAAAACAAGATTTTTTCATGCGCCTGTTTTTGGCTGGCTTATTAACATTTCCGGATATCTTCCTGCCAGCACAGAAGGGGTACATGTACAGCGAATGATCAAGCACGTGGAGACAATGGGCAGATTTTTGGAAAGTGGCGGTAATCTTTTTGTTTTTCCGGAAGGCACCCGAAATCCTGATGGTGTTCTTGGCGAATTTCATAAAGGTGTGTTCAAAATTGCCCGCATGCATAGACGCCCAATCCACGTGTTGAGCCTTTGTAATACAGATAGACTCTTTACACCTGGCAGGTTTTTCTTTACCACAAGGGTGTTCAATACAATCAGCCTTAAGAGACTAGGCTGCATGGAACCTGATCCCGACCGGGAATTATCCTCGGCCACAGCACTTGAAAGTAAAGTGCGGCAAATCTTCGAGAAAGCGGAAAATTGCAGGGAGGGGGCGCAATGAAAGTGTTACTCATCTCCATGCCGGATGTTGTACCAATACTTGTTCACGAAGCTGCTGTTCATATCCCAAACCTTGGCATTGCAAGTATTGGAGGCAATATAGACCAAGAGCATGATGTCTATCTGGTTGATCTCATGCGTAAACGCCGTTCGGTGAAAAAATATCTCACAAAAATAATTGGCAGGATAAGACCTAATCTGGTGGGATTATCCGCCATGGCCTGGCAGTATGATACCTGCATTAAGATTGCACATCTTATTAAAGAATTGTGTCCTCAGATAAAAATCGTTATTGGCGGGTATCATGCGACCCTGATGGCAGTCGAGATAGCAGAGTCTTCAGAATCCCAATGGATAGATTTTATAGTAAGGGGAGAGGGTGAGGAGGTGTGTCGTCGTCTGGTAAACGCCCTTGCCGGGAAGAATGATTTTGAGGATATTCTTTCCCTTTCTTATCGTGGTGAAGTTGATAAAAAGTTCATCCACAATCCCCGTGCAGAAAATCTGGATCTTGAGACTATAAAGCTCCCGATTCGTGATAAACGACGACTGACCTGGGGGTATCACCTAATGAATGCGGGTATTGAAACGCTTGAAACAACCCGTGGTTGTACAAGATCCTGTAATTTTTGCAGCATGAAGAATATGTATGGTCGAACATTTCGAACGTACCCCATCAAGCGGGTTCTCGATGATATTGATGATATTTATTATAATCGAAAAGTGCGCTCCATATTTATAACTGATGATAACATGGTGCTAAGTCCCAGACGGGTTATTGAGTTATGCGATGCCATTATTGCAAAGGGGTATAAAAAATTGAGACTCTTTGTACAGGCAGACTGCATTACCATGGCGATGCGGGAAGATATGGTTGCCAAGATGGCTGCAGCCGGGTTTTGCTCTGTTTTTCTGGGGATCGAGAACGGTTCCAAAAAGAATCTCAGTGCAGCCGGTAAGGGGGATATCGTTGCCGCATCAAAAAAGGCCATTGCCAACTGTCATAAATATGGAATGATGGTAATCGGGGGGCTTATTTTTGGTTTTCCAGAGGATGATATTCAGTCCATTAAGGAAAACTATGCGTTTTTTAAAGAGATTGGTGCGGATGCCGCTTATTGCCAGATTATTACCCCATATCCGAAAACCGGGATGCGTGAGCATCTTCTTTCGGAAGATTTAATTACAAATAAAACAGATTTAAAGAAATATAATGGGCTTTGGGCTAATGTTCGCACTAAATATTTACGTTCAGATGAATTACAATACCAGTTTTGGTATCAGCGCCAGGTCGTACTGGGATGGTGGAAACCACCCAATTCCGCCCAAAGGCAGGGGCGACTCTGGACGTGGATCTGGCGTTTTGCTTTTAAACCCTACCTGAAGTTGCATTATAAACGGGTGATGAAAAAACATGGATGGGAGGGCCGGTTTCGTCAGGAAATGCAACGGCTTGAACGGATGAATACTTTTGATGATCTTAAGGAATATTAATAATATAAAGTGATATGCAGTTATATAATCTTGAATTTACAGAAGAAGAAATAAGAAATGCAGTGGCTGGAAATCGGCTGCTGTCCATGGAAATCGAGTTTAGCCGTATTTGCAATTTTCGTTGTTCATACTGTTATGTTCCTGAAAAAAAAGAGTGTAAAGGTGAGCTCACAAAAGATGAGATCAAGGATGTCATCCTTCAGGCAAAGGAACTTGGCGCCAGGAAAATAATTATTCTGGGTGGTGAACCAAGTATCTATCCACATTTGCCTGAAATGTTGCAATTTCTTAATGGGCACGGTTTTGAAGTTGAGATATTTACCAATGGAACCGGGGTGGATGCAAAACTTGCAAAGCTCATGGCAACGCTTAAAATTCGAGTTGTTCTAAAACTGAATTCACGCAAAAGAGAAGTCCAGGATCGCCTGGCCGGGAGGGAAGGAGCCTATGATATCATTCAATCAGCCTTTGCAAATCTGAAAGATGCCGGCTACCCGTCGGATGACCTCTTCCTTGCGCTTTCCACTGTAATTTGTCAACCCAACTTTGATGAACTTGTGGATATGTGGAAATGGGTGCGTGATCAGAAGATGGAACCCTATTTTGAAGTTATTACCCCCCAGGAAAACGCCTTGGATAATATCTGGCTTTCCGTTGACTCCATTAAATTAAAAGAGTTGTTCAGCAGGCTTTCAGCCATTGATCAGGAACTTTATGGAAGGAATTGGGAGCCACAGCCGCCACTGGTTGGTAATAAATGTATGCGTCATCAGGTTTCCTGTCTGGTGACGGCAACAGGGGAAGTGACACCTTGCGTTGGGGTGACCATTCCCCTTGATAACATACGCAGCAATACACTTGGGCATATTCTGAAAAACAGTGAGGTCATGCAGAATCTCAAGAATTATCGGGAGATGATTAAAGGCGAGTGTCGGGATTGTGATAAAGCCCACGAATGCTATGGTTGTCGCGGAGCAGCCTACCAGCTCACTGGTGATTACCTGGCATCCGATCCCACCTGCTGGCGGAACCGGAAGCCGGAAAACAGATGACTAAATCCAGAACGGAAAAAGTTTTGATTATTGGATCAGGTCTTGGTGGCCTGAGTACGGCAATTATCCTTGCCAAACTGGGGTTTAATGTCACTGTTCTTGAAAAAAACAGAAAGCCCGGAGGTTTACTCAGAAGCTATACCCGGGATGGCATCGAATGCGAGGTCGGGGTGCACTACCTGGGGTCACTTGGCAAAGGACAGGTCTTAAGAAAGTTCTTTGATTATCTTGGTGTGACGGATGCTGTTCCTGTCAGTCGCATGGGGCGGGATGGTGTTATTGACCGCTACCTTTTTAACGCTCCGTCTGGCCATCCCATTTATTTTGATTTCCCGGAAGGGCTGGTTGCATACAAAAAAAATCTCATAAAGGCCTTTCCCAAAGAACATGCCACAATTGAGACAATAATCAGCTCCATCCAAAAAACCTCCTCCCAGCTGCATGCACTGGATCTTTTGTACGCCACGGATAATGATTTTTCCCTTCTCGATCAAAGCCAGCCATATGGCGACGTTCTGGATGAGTTAAAGTGCTCCCCCGAGCTCAGGAGTGTGCTGGGTGTCCCCTCTTCCTGGGTAGGGGTACCCCTTGCCGACTGTCCCGTTTATTATCATAATATGGCACTTGCCTCCTATGTCTCTTCTTCCTGGCGATTGCAACAAAGTGGAGCGGCTTTTGTGGATGTGCTCGTTGCACGGCTTAAAGAATTAGGTGGAAATGTTGTAACTGGATCGGAAATTTCCAAGGTAAATGTGGAGTCGCGAGTTGTCAAAGGGGTGGAATTAAAATCCGGAAAATATGTTTTGGCTTCAACTGTCATTGCTGCTATTCATCCCCAAGTGCTACTGCAAATGCTGCCTGATAGAGCTGTAAAGCCATCCTATAGAAACAGAGTCACGAAACTTAAAAATACGCACAGTGTTTTTTCAGTTCAGGCAAGTATTGATGCAAATAGTCATCCTGAAATTCCGCATAATCTTTTTAAAGTAGAGACCGATAAAAAAGGGAATATTGCAGATTTGATATATTATCAGATCCGCAAAACTGAAAAGAAAAATATGAATTTACTCTCAATTCTTACCTCAGGGAAAGATGAGTTATGGAGCAGGTGGAAGGAGAGTCAGACTGCCAGTCGAGGGCCTGGGTACAGGGATGCAAAAAAACGTTATGCCATGAAACTTGTGAGTGGGGCAGAAGAGTTGTTTGGTTCGTTCAAAGATTTGAAGTTACTTGATACCTACACTCCACTCACAATACGCGATTGGGTGGGGAGCCCGGAAGGAAGTGCTTATGGGGTTTTACGATCTTCCAGCCAGACCCTGGCCACCGCCATTCTGAATCGTACTGCGGTTAAGGGTCTATATCTTTCCGGACAAAATGTTCTGGCCCCAGGTGTGATCGGCACTATTATGGGTTCTTTTTCCACAGTAAAACTCATTATTGGTCCGGATGAGTTTAAAAAATCAATCTGTTTACAGGAATAGTTGTGATACGAATTGCTCTGTTTATCTTATGTACTGTCTTCTTTCTTCGCTTCTCCTGGAGTTGTCTGAAAAATCCTGGAACACATGGATTTTATCGTTTCTTTGTGTTCGAAGGACTTTTGTCGCTTGTTCTGCTGAATCATCCGTACTGGTTTTGCTCCCCCTTTTCTCCTGTGCATCTTCTTTCCTGGCTGCTTCTTCTTCTTTCAATCTTTCTGATCACACAGTCACTGTTGATGTTGAAAAAACAGGGAGGACATGCAGAACGGGAATCAATGCCCGAAAATCATCATTTTGAAAATACTGTTAATGTTGTGGAGAATGGAATCTATAAATACATTCGACACCCCATGTACAGTTCATTACTGTTTTTGGGATGGGGGGCGTTTTTCAAAAATATCACAGTGCTGACATTTGGACTGGTCCTTTTTGTTACTCTGTTTCTTGTTGCAGCTGCCAGGGTGGAAGAGCGGGAAAACATTGTGTTTTTTGGTTCTTCTTACGAAGAATACATGAGCCGGAGCAGGATGTTCATTCCGTGGCTTGTGTGAGTTGTGGTCATATTTGATGGACTCGTAAAAAGGTTAAAAACAAGATGGACTTGAAAAAAACTTCATATTCGAGGCACGGAAATTTCTTATCTTTTCGGCGTACTAGGGTACGTTGAAAAGATAAGAAATTTGCAGTAACGAAGAAGATGAAGAGTTTTTACGAGTCCATTAAAGATGATTATCAGGAGTGTAGCATGAGGTCGGTGCTTAAGTAACGTTCCCCTGTGTCCGGCAGGATGCAAACAATCGTTTTGCCTTCATTTGCATCATCATCTGCCAGTTTCAGGGCTGCCCACATGGCAGCACCTGAAGAAATACCAACCAGCAATCCCTCTTGTTTGGCAAGTTTCCTGGCCGTCTCCATGGCATCATTGTTTGTTACTGCAAGAACCTTGTCAATAAGTTCTGTTTTTAAGATTGCCGGAATAAATCCGGCTCCAATTCCCTGGATCTTATGAGGGCCGGGTTTTCCGCCAGAAAGTACCGGAGAATCAGCGGGTTCTACTGCAACACCAATAATCGAGGGATTCTTTACCTTTAAATTCTCCATTACACCGGTGAAGGTTCCACCGGTCCCGACGCCCGCGACAAAGATATCAACGTTTCCATCTGTAGCCTGCCAGATTTCCTCAGCTGTGGTCTCCTTGTGGATGGCAGGATTTGCCGGATTCTCAAATTGTTTGACCATAAAGCTGTTCCCGGTTTCCCTAAACAGCTCCTCTGAGGCTTCAATGGCTCCTTTCATGCCCCCTGCTGCAGGAGTTAAAACCAGTTGTGCTCCCAGATGTTTTAAGAGCGTTCTCCGTTCAAGGGACATTGATTCGGGCATGGTGAGGATTAGGGGCAGATTTTTTTCCGCGCAGACAAATGCCAGGCCCAGTCCGGTATTGCCTGATGTTGCCTCTATTATTGTGGTGCCTTCTGTGATCCTGGAATCTCGAATTCCTGCTTCAATCATGGCAAGGGCAATACGATCCTTAACACTGCCCATGGGATTTCGGGATTCCTGTTTCACGAGGATTCTGGCACAGCAGTTCCTGGAAATATTAGTAAGGGTGATGAGTGGTGTGTTTCCTATGGTTCCAGTTACAGATTCAGTCATGATGGCCTCGTAAAAACTCTTCATCTTCTTCGTTACTGCAAATTTCTTATCTTTTCAACGTACCCTAGTACGCCGAAAAGATAAGAAATTTCCGTGCCTCGAATATGAAGGTTTTTCCAAACCCATCTTGTTTTTAACCTTTTTACGAGTTTGTCGGTCATGACGTTCCTCCTTTTCTTCCGGAATAAAGGAGTTCCGGTCGTTTGAGAATAACTCTGGTGTCAGAAGGGACAGATTCGGTGAGCCATATATTACCACCAATTACAGATCGTGTTCCAATTGTGGTCTCACCACCAAGAATGGTTGTGTTGGCGTAGATAATCACATCATCTTCAATGGTCGGGTGGCGTTTAATGTTCTGCAAAAGTATGCCGGCATCCTTTGGAAGAGACAGTGCTCCCAAGGTGACCCCCTGGTACAGACGAACGTTGGATCCGATGATGGTTGTTTCACCAATAACAACGCCTGTACCATGATCGATAAAAAAACCTGGACCAATTGTGGCACCTGGATGGATGTCAATGCCTGTCAGGGTGTGGGCATGTTCCGTCATAATCCTTGGAATAATAGGGACTTTCAGTCGGAATAGCTCATGGGCCATTCTGTATATGGATGTGGCAAGCAGGCCGGGATAACAGAAAATTACCTCATCAGGGCTCGCTGTTGCAGGATCTCCGGATAAGGTTGCCCGAATATCGGTGGAGAGCATGGCCGATATATCAGGCAGGCTTTCAATAAATGATAACGCCATACGGTGTCCCCTGGCTTCACACCTGGTGCAGGGGAGATTAGAGCGTCTGCAGTCATGTCGAATGGCCATGATGATTTCTTTGCTCAGCCGTTCATAGAGCTCAGTGGTCTCTTTTCCCAGATAATATTCCAGGTTGGATCCGTGCAGCTTGGTTTTGGTGAAATATCCTGGAAATAATATCTGCCTCACCTGGTAGATGATATCAATAATTGAAGTATGGGATGGTATGGGAACAGGTCCAACGTGGTCAAAACAATCTTCTGTCTGCCATGCGGCAACCAGCGTTTCCACAACAGGAGGCAGTTTATCGTGGAGGCCACCTGCACTTTCAATCTCATGGTCACAGTGTTCCTGAATATGAATATCGTTGGCTGACATTGTATATCTCCCTATTTTGTAGGAGCTGCAGGTGATTTCATCTCTTTCTTTATTTTTTCAATTGCTTCTGTCAACAGTATACCATTATTCAGCTTCGCTTCTGGATTAATCGCCAGGATTTCTTTCCATGCGGCAATGGCTTCTTCGGGTTTGTTGAAATCATATAAGAGAACGATTCCTTTATTCAGCCGTGAAGGTTCGTGTTTTGGATTGACAGAGAATGCTTTCTCAAAAGATTCAATAGCCTTTTCCGGTTGCTTGTTGCGTCTGTACATAACACCAAGATCGGTCCAGACATTGGCGTTGTCAGGTTTTAATTCAAGAGATCGGGTATAGGCCTTGATAGCTTTTCCTACTTGGTTAGAATCAAAATAGAGGTGCCCAAGCTGCGTCCAGGCGGTAACGTTATCAGGTCTTGCCGTTACTTCAGCTTCAAAGTTGGCAATGGCTTCATTGGTTTGATTACTTAATTGCACTGAATTACCGGCAGATTGTTGCGTTTGCTGTTGTTCAGGGGGGTTGTGGGAGGTGGAAGGGGTGAGCTTATATACAGCAAATATTGCTCCGGCAATAAAACCAATAACGAAGCCAATGAGAAGGGCATAAATTAAAGACTCTTTTTTTACTGCTTTGATTTTTTCTGACATTTGGAGTTAATCCTTTATAGGGGCTATGAGATACTGGTGCTGTATCTCTTAGTTGTTTTAAAAACTATAGACAGAAAAGTCCTTCTGTCAAATGTTGATGGACTCGTAAAAACTCTTCATCTTCTTCGTTACTGCAAATTTCTTATCTTTTCAACGTACCCTGGTACGCCGAAAAGATAAGAAATTTCCGTGCCTCGAATATGAAGGTTTTCGAAGTCTACGCTTATCTCCAAGTTCATCTTGTTTTCGACCTTTTTACGAGTTTGTCAAATGTTAACTTTGTGGTATTTTTCTTTGAAAAAGGAAAGGGGTGCCGGAACTGCTGTTTTATGCTATACAGGATTGTTTTATCGGGCAGAGCCTGGCAGTTGCATTATTATGGGAATAAAAAAAGGTGATATCCTGATGAATCAGAATATCACCTTAAAAATTGGAGGCGGCGAGCGGATTTGAACCGCTGAATCATGGTTTTGCAGACCAGTGCCTTAGCCGCTTGGCTACGCCGCCCAATATGCCTCTGCAGGCATGAGCAACACTTTATACCACAGTTTGTGTTTTTAACAAGGGGAAAATGGCAATGGATATTGAAACACTGGTACGACGGAACAAGGATGATCTGGCTGGTCTGGAACAACTCCTTGGGTATCGTTTTACCGACCTGCGCCTGTTACAAAAAGCATTGATTCATTCGTCTTTTGCTTTTGAACAGGCTCGGATCGATAATAATAATGAAATTCTGGAATTTTTAGGCGATGCAGTACTTGATCTTGTCATCGGCCATACACTCTGTACCCGGTTCCCTGAAATGCGGGAAGGGGAGCTTACCCGGCTTAGATCATCGCTGGTTAATGAAACGCATTTGGCGATAATGGCAAGGGAACTTTCACTTGGCGATTTTCTTTGTCTCGGGAAAGGCGAAGATGCTTCCAATGGTCGTCATAAATCCTCTATTCTGTCCTGTGCTTATGAGGCACTGATCGGCGCCATCTTTGAAGACAGTGATTATCCCACAGTGGAAGCAATAATAAGCAGGTTCTTTACTCCTGACATGGCTACTAAAAAAGAAGAGTTACTTATGGCAGACGCTAAAAGCAGGTTGCAGGAGGCCTTGCAGGAGAAGTTTAATGAGGCGCCATCGTATAGAATAGATCTCGAAGAAGGGCCATCACATCAGAAGGTCTTTACTGTTTCTGTTTTGTTTAAAGGTGACGCCCTTGGCACAGGGACAGGCGGTTCTAAAAAAGAGGCCGAACAGCGAGCAGCATCTGCTACTCTTGATATGCTTTCTGAGATTATAGAAAAGTTTTCAAAGTAAATATAATGCCCCTCGTTATTCCCATCTTTATTCCCCATCAGGGATGTCCGCAGCAGTGTTTGTTTTGTAATCAGGTGTCCATCAGCGGAAAAAAGTCACAAGAAGAAGATAAGGCGGAACTGGTACATAAAACCATAAAGGAATGGCTTGGCTTCTCTCATACACATTCCAGGGTTCAGGTTGCTTTTTATGGCGGTTCATTTACCTGTCTTTCCAAAAATCGCCAGGTACTCTATTTAGATGCTGTACAAGCTTTTCTGAAAAAGAGTGAGGTTGACTCCATCCGGCTCTCCACTCGTCCCGATTGTATCAGTGACAGCATCTGTGAATTCCTGATAAAGTATGGTGTGAAAACTGTGGAGCTAGGAGTGCAGTCACTCGATGATCGAGTCCTTATGGCTGCAGAACGCGGCCATTCAAGGGCAGATTCTTTACGGGCCATAAAAATTATAAAAGAGAAAGGACTGGAACTTGGCGTTCAGCTGATGCCGGGTTTACCTTGCGAAAGCACGCTGTCTTTTTTTGCGACATTGGATCGGGTTATTGAATGCAGCCCTGACTTTGTAAGACTGTATCCGACTCTTGTTATTAATGGATCAGGGCTCGCTAAAGAATATAAAGAGGGCAGGTATCAGCCCATGAGTCTGAACAGGGCAATCGCCCTTTGCAGCAAGGCAAAAGAAAAACTGGAACGGGCGGGAATACAAATCATGCGAATGGGCCTGCAGGCAACGCATACCCTGGAAGAAGAATTAATTGCCGGCCCCTATCACCCGTCATTCGGTGAGTTTGTGGCCAGCCGTCACTGGTTCAACCGTATTCGGCCATTGCTTGCGGAATGTCCTTCTGGTAAGAATCTGCATGTGACAATATCAGACCGGGATATGTCGGCCTTTGTTGGCTCCAAACGTGCGAATATTAAACGATTACAAGAATTGGAAATTGAAAACCGATTGAAACTCAAAACGGATAAATACTTGAAGCGAGGCACAATGAACTATGTTGTCAATTAATCATCTCGATATCCGTTACGGAGATAAGCATCTCTTCAAAGATCTTTCCATTGCAGTAACTGATGGCAAACGAATTGGACTGATGGGAGTTAATGGCGCCGGAAAATCAACCCTTCTGAAAATCATGGCAGGTGTTACTGAGTGTGATGATGGTGTTGTGAACCGTGCAAAGCACTTTACCGTTGCCTATCTTCCCCAGGAGTCCAGTGCGTTGGTTTCCGGCCAGACGCTGTACCAGGAGGCAGAGAGTGCCTTTGAAGAACTGCTCGAATTGCAAAAAGAAGCCGATGCCATCAATGGCAGTCTTGCAGATATTGACCCGCAATCAAAAGAGTTTACAAAGATGCTTGAGCGTCAGGGAGAAATTCAACATCGCCTGGAAGGAAGCGGCATTTATACCATGCGGGCGCGGATCGAAAAAATCCTGTTAGGGCTTGGTTTTCATCAGAGTGATATGGATAGGCCGGTGGCATCTTTTTCAGGTGGCTGGATCATGCGGTTGATGCTTGCCAAGATGCTCCTGGCTGCACCATCACTGCTTCTCCTTGATGAACCTACAAATCATTTGGATCTCACGTCTCTTACCTGGGTGGAAGATTTTCTCCGTTCCTATAACGGTGCCATGGTAATCATCTCCCATGATCGTACATTCCTCGATAAGGTAACGACAACTACATGGGAGTTGAGTCTTGGAAAGTTGTCAGTTTACAAAGGGAATTACTCCTATTATGAAAAGGAAAAAGTGGAGCGTAAGACCATTGAGAAGGCGGCTTATGATAATCAGCAGGCTCAGATTAAGCAGAGTATGCAGTTTATTCAGCGTTTTCGGGCAAAGTCCACCAAGGCCAAACAGGTACAAAGCCGGGTAAAACAGTTGGAAAAAATGGTTCTTCTTGAAATTGGTGAAGAAGACAGGCAGATTCGTTTCAGTTTCCCTCCTGCCCCGGATTCCGGCAGGGATATCCTTACTGTGGAAAATCTGTGTAAGGCATTTGATGGAAATCAGGTTTTCAATGATGTGGATTTTCAGTTTCAGCGTGGTGATAAGGTGGCAGTGGTTGGGGTGAACGGGGCTGGCAAATCGACCCTTGTTAAAATAATAGCAGGTGCAATTTCGGCAGATTCAGGTTCGGTGAAGCTTGGTCACAATGTACAACTCTCCTATTTTGGGCAACATCAGGCCCAGGAGCTTATTCCAACATTAACTGCTCTCGAGACTCTTTCTCTGTCCGTAAAGGATATGACCATCACGCGAATACGCTCACTGCTTGGTGCTTTTTTGTTTCGGGGTGAGGAGGTGGATAAAAAGGTATCTGTTTTATCGGGTGGTGAGAAGAGTCGCCTGGCATTGGCTAAAATGATTGCCTCTCCTGCAAACTGCATGTTACTCGATGAACCCACAAACCATCTCGATATAAGCTCTCAGGAAATTTTACAGGAGGCGATGTCTCAGTATGATGGTTTTATTCTTGTGGTCTCCCATAACCGCTATTTTCTCGATAGTTTTGTGAATAAGGTTGTTGAGGTAAAAGATGGAAAGATAGCTGTATATGAAGGGAATATCAGTGATTATCTGTTGAAAAAAGAAGCTGAAGAGGCGAGGCAGGCAGAGAAACCAAAAGGTAAAGAAGTCGCAAAAGCCGGACGGAAATCGAGTGCCCCCAAAACTCAGCTGTCACGCAAAGAAAAAAGAAAACAGGATGCCAAGGAACGACAGGAGTGGAATAAAAAAGTAGGGCCCTGGAAAAGAAAAGCTGAAGAAGCTGAGAAAAAAGTGGAAAAGCTTGAAGTTCTGAAGATGGACCTTGAGGCCAGGATGGCGGATCCCGAACTCTATCAGGATCAGGAAGCCTGGCTGAAAACTTCTGCTGAATATGATGATTGTACCAGAAGGCTGGGACGCTGGTATGAAAAGTGGGAAGCTGCTCAGGAGAGCATGGAAAAAATTCTGCAATAATGCATACTGCGAATTTGTGGAAACGAACTGCATTTTGACCTTCTATGCAGGAATTTCATTTGACCTTTGGAGTACCAACAGGTAGGCTGATTGTGCTGATGAGTAGTTTGAAACTAACTGTATACATTTGGAGCCCTTGAATGACCGATCTTCAAATTTTTTTTGACGAAAAACTCAGATTACCTTCCCCCCCCTCCATTGCACTGAAAATTCTTGAAGCTGTACGGGAAGAAGATAATTCTTTTGATGATCTTGCGCAAATAATCAAGTCAGACCCATCCCTTAGTATTCGTATTTTAAAGGTTGCAAATTCGTCCCTTTATGGTCTTAGTCGGCCGGTTTCATCCCTTTCACAGGCCACAAGCCTTATTGGTACAGATGCCTTAAAAAACATAGCTCTTTCTTTTGTGATAGTTCAGGAATTCCAGAATGCGCCCCAGGGAAGCTTTGATTTGGATCATTTCTGGCGGCGTGCCATCACAGCTGCAGTGGCCGCAGAAGTTTTAGGAAAAGCAGTTGGACACAGGGATCAGGACTTATTTGTCTCGGGACTCTTGCAGGATATTGGTGTGCTGATCCTTTTTATTTCTCAGCCGGATAATTACACAACGGTCCTTGATGAAAAACGTGTCAGTGGAGAGAGTACCAGCGTAGCTGAAAAAAATCAGTTTGGCTTTGATCATACTGAAGTCGGCCATTTTCTGCTTAATTCCTGGAATTTACCTGAATCAATTAATCAACCTATCCGTTATCATCATTCCGCTGAAGACGCTGAGGAGGTCCATCAGAATTCGGCCATGGTGCTAGGGGGTGCAGATATGATTGCTGCCATGTATCACAGTGTCCATAGTAATAAAAAATCCATTGAAGTTCATTCTGTGGTGGATAAACAGTGGCAGCTTTCCGGAGAAGAAGTTGATGAATTAATTGACAGAGTTGGCGAACAATCTCGCGAAATTTTGGAATTATTTGCAATTGATCCCGGTAAAATAAAGCCATTTTCTCAAATTATGCAGGATGCGAACGAAGAACTTGGTGAACTAAATTTTTCCTATGAACAGATTGTACTTGAGCTGAAACAGGCAAAGCAAAATGCTGATCAACTCGCTTTGGAGTTGCAGCAGGCCAACAGTAAATTTCGGGAGCTTGCCTATCGTGACGGGCTGACTGGTGTGTATAATCACAGATATTTTCAGAAGGTATTTAAGACTGAGCTGGAACGGGCTGTCCGCTATAAACATCCTGTCTCTTTACTCATGCTGGATATTGATTTCTTTAAGAAGGTCAATGATACTTACGGACACACTGTTGGGGACGACATTCTCAGGGATGTAAGTGCTGTTTTTGTCCGGCAGGTACGCAATTGCGATATTGTCGCGCGTTATGGGGGAGAAGAATTTACCATTATTTTGCCCGATACAGGTGCTACAGATGCCAAGGTGCTTTCCATGCGTTTGAGGAGAGGGATTGAACAGGAGAAATTCGAGTGTGGTGGACAGATCGTTTCCGTGACAATCAGTATAGGCATTTCATCAACTGACATGGAAGGACTAGAGCCAACTCGTGCATCCCTTATTGAATGCAGTGATCAGGCATTATACAGGGCAAAGGAAAATGGTAGAAACAGGGTAGAACTTGGGCGTCCCTGAATGGCACTATCCTGGCTTTTACGAAAAACAAAACAGGCCGAAATCCTCTTCAGGATCTCGGCCTGTTTTGTTGGGTAATCTCCAACGCAGGTAAACTGCAAGTAAGTACCTCGAAGGTCTCTCTTCGTGCGCTTCCTGTTTTTATTGCTGAAATTATGAAGTAAGGCACCAAACCGTTCATATATTATGGCACATTCGTATTGTTTCAGTGGTTTTGGCAGGGGGATCCATTGGAAGAGAGACTCTCTTTACAAATGTTCAGTTTAAAAAAACCTTGCCTGATAGCTGGTTTTTGAGGTAGTTTGGCTTATTTTATGTGAAAATTCAGTCTCTGCTGTTATGGCAGTGACGATTACTGATAAACTCGCAAAAAGGTCAAAATGGGATGGATTTGTAAAAAACTTCATATTTGAGGCACGGGAATTTATAATCTTTTCAACGTACTAAAGTGCATTGAGAAGAATATAAATTTGCAGTAACGAAGGAGACGAAGAGTTTTTACGAGTCCATCTTACTAACTATTTTTAATTAAAGTAACAGGTGAAAAAGTGACAGACAGTAATTCGCTCTGGATGTCCGGGAACGAGGCCATAGCTATGGCTGCCTACGAGGCAGGAGTGAAAGTTGCCTCTGGTTATCCCGGAACACCATCGACGGAGATTATGGAAAACCTCTCCAAATACGAAGGCGTGTATACCGAATGGGCGCCAAATGAAAAAGTTGGCCTTGAAGTCGCCATTGGAGCATCTTTTGCTGGTGTCAGGTCTTTTGCGACCATGAAGCATGTTGGCGTCAATGTGGCTGCTGATCCTCTTTTCACTGTATCCTATACTGGTGTACGTGGTGGTTTGGTTATTATCACTGCCGATGATCCGGAGATGCATTCATCTCAGAATGAGCAGGATAATCGTAATTATGCCTATGCTGCCAAGCTTCCCATGATAGAACCCAGTGAGCCTGCTGAAGCAAAAAAATTTCTGAAAGCATCGTATGAGCTTTCAGAAGAATATGACACTCCGGTTCTTTTTCGTATAACCACCCGTGTTGCACATGTAAAAGGTGTACTCCATAAGGGTGAAATGATGGAGTCTTCAGCTACCTGCGGGATTGAGAAAGCGCCTGCAAAGATCGTTATGCTCCCGGGAAACGCCCGTAACCGAAGAAAGGTTGTGGAAGAGCGTATGGGCAAGCTGCGCGAAGTTGCAGAAAGTGATACCTTTAATATGGTGGAACCAGGGGACACCAAACGCGGTTTTATCACTGGAGGCGTTGCCTATTTATATGTGAAGGAGGCCTTTCCAGAAGCCACAGTTTTGAAACTTGGCATGACTTGGCCCCTTCCTGAAAAGAAAATCAAAGAATTTGCAGCAAGTGTTGATGAACTGTTTGTAGTGGAAGAACTTGATCCATTCCTTGAACATCATATCAAGGCTATGGGGGTTGCTTGTCATGGTAAGGATTTAATTCCGAGCCAGGGCGAGTTAAATACATCCATTGTTCGTACCGCCATTGATCCGGATTCTGCGTTGAAGCTTTTTGCTCCAGCAGATCTTCCCATGCGGCCACCTAATATGTGTGCCGGTTGCCCTCATCGCGGTGTGTTCTTCAACTTATCCAAGATGAAGGATGTCTTTGTGTCAGGGGATATTGGCTGTTATACTTTAGGATTCTTGCCACCGTTGTCAGCAATGGATTCTTGTGTCTGTATGGGCGCATCAGTGACCATTGCACATGGCATGGCCAAAGCTCTAAGAGAGAAAGGAAAAGGTAAAATTGTCTCTGTCATCGGTGATTCCACTTTTTGTCATACAGGCATAAATGGCCTGATGAATTCCGTCTACAATGATTCTAAAACAGTGCTCGTAATTCTTGATAACAGAATTACAGCGATGACCGGTCAACAGAATAATCCTGCATCCGGCTGTAATATCAAAGGCGAAGCGGCTAATGCCATAGATCTTGAGGCATTATGTAAAGCTGTTGGTGTAAAGCATGTGGAAACAGTAAATCCCCATGATATTGCGGCATGTAAAAAGGCTTTAAAGGCTGCTTTGGAAATTGACGAGATGGCTGTGGTTATCTCTAGAGCACCCTGCGTGCTTCTTCCTGAAATAAAGAATGCAGCACCTAACCCATACAATACCAGAACTGAGAACTGTGTAGGTTGTAGATCCTGTGTAAACCTTGGTTGTCCTGCAATCAGCTGGACAAATATGACACCAGAGGAAGCAGTGGCCAAAGGATATAAAGAAAAACAGAAAGGCTTTGCTGTGATCAATGAAGTGCAGTGCAACGGTTGTGGGCAATGTGCCTCTCTGTGTAAATTTGAAGCAATTAACAGGAAGGGAGAATAGACGATGGCAGCAACAGGAAACATTCTTTTTTCCGGAGTGGGTGGGCAGGGAATTCTGCTTGCCAGTGAAGTAACAGCTTATGCACTTCTTGCAGCAGGCTACGATGCCAAGAAAAGTGAAGTACATGGCATGGCTCAGCGCGGTGGATCGGTAACGGCCCAGTTGCGTTATGGTGATAAGGTTTACTCACCACTCATTGAACCCGGTAAGGCTGATATTTTAATCTCTTTTGAAATGATGGAAGCAACGCGTTATCTGCCGTATCTTCATAAAGAGAGTAAGGTCATCGTGAATACTCAGCAGATTAAGCCGCCAAGTGTGGCCATGGGCCAGATTCCGTACCCTGATGATGTGCTTGATGCCATTAGTTCACAGGGGATTCAGGTGGTAGCTGTGGATGCGTTTGATATTGCAAAGGATGCGGGTGAGGTAAAGGCTGCCAATATTGTAATGGTTGGAGCCATGTCTGCCTTTTTACCCATGGAGGTTGCGGTGTATGAAAGTATCATCAACACCAGAATTCCTGAACGATTCCGTGAGGTAAATCTGAAAGCATTTGCAGCAGGCAGGGCTATTACAGCCTAAGAAAGAAAGGTAAGGGGGGAGCTTCGTGTTGCTAACCTGAAGGAGTATCTTTCTTTGTATAAAATAAAGATATCAAAATAGATAAACTCGTAAAAAGGTTAAAATCCCGATGGCTAAGTAAAAAGATTCATATGCGAAGCACACATTTTTTGTTTAATTTCGTCGTACTAGGGTACGTTGAAATTAAACAAAAAATGTAGCAACGAAGCAGATGAAGAGTTTTTACGACGCCATCAAAACAGATAAACAGGAAAAGGTCATGACACTATATTGGGAAGAGGAGATAGAAACCCTGCCGCGAGTTGGCTTGGAATCTATCCAGCTGAAACGTCTGCAACACCTGGTGGCACGTGTTTACAAAACCGTTGCTCCATATCGTGAAAAAATGGATGCGGCAGCAGTAAAACCTGAAGATATTCAGTCGCTTGCCGATCTTGCAAAGCTACCCTTTACGGTGAAAGAAGATCTGCGTGAAAGTTATCCTTTTGGCCTCTTTACTGTCCCAATGGATCAGGTTGTTCGTGTCCATGCATCATCTGGTACCACAGGTAAACCAACGGTTGTTGGATACACCAAAAAGGATATTGAACTCTGGGCAGGCCTTATGGCAAGAGCGCTTACACTTGCTGGTGCTACTGCCAAGGATATGGTGCATAACGCATATGGTTATGGGCTTTTTACTGGTGGTCTTGGTGCCCATTACGGGATTGAACGTCTTGGCGCCACGGTAATTCCAGTTTCCGGCGGCAACACCAAACGTCAGATTACCATTATGCAGGATTTTGAGCCAACCGTACTACTTGCCACTCCATCCTATGCTTTGAACCTTGCTGAAACCATGGACACCCTTGGTGTTGATCCAAAGTCGCTCTCTCTGCGTGTTGGTGTTTTCGGTGCTGAACCCTGGAGTGAGAATATGCGTGATGAAGTTGAACGCAAATTGAACATTAAGGCGGTGGATATATATGGTCTCTCTGAGGTGATGGGGCCAGGTGTTGCCATGCAGTGTCTTGAAGGCGATAAAGGAATGCACATTTTTGAAGATCATTTCCTTCCTGAGATAATTGATCCGGATACGGGTGAGGTGTTGCCTCCCGGTGAAAAAGGTGAGCTTGTTTTCACAACACTTACCAAGGAAGCCTTCCCCATTATTCGCTACCGTACAAAAGATATTTCAAGACTCATGTATGAAACCTGCGAGTGTGGCCGAACTCTGGTGCGCATGGAAAAAGTTACAGGACGTACTGATGATATGCTGATTATCCGCGGCGTCAATGTCTTTCCTTCCCAGATTGAGCATGTACTTATGGGTACCGAAGGCGTGGAACCCCATTACCAGATTGTGGTAAACCGTGAAGGCAATATGGATACCATGGCGGTTGAAGTCGAGGTGAGCGAGGATATCTTCTCAGATGAAATCAAGGCTCTTGAATCCCTGACTGGGCGTATCCAGATGGATATTAAAGATATGCTGGGCGTAACCTGTAAGGTTAAACTGGTGGAACCCAGGACTATCCAGCGCAGTGAAGGTAAAGCGCAACGGGTAATTGACAATAGAAAACTATAACTCCGGAGAGTCTGATATGCGAGTAGAACAGATAGCAGTATTTTTAGAGAACAAATCAGGCCGTCTGGCTGAAATCACCGCAAAGCTTGCAGAGCAAAATATCAATATTCGTGCTCTGTCTGTTGCTGATACTGCTGACTTTGGTATCCTCCGTCTTATTGTTGATAATGTTGATAAAGCAAAGACCACGTTAAGGTCCAGCGGATTTACTGTAGGTATTACCAACGTTATTGCCGTTGAGGTAGCCGATAAAACCGGTGGCCTGGCAGGAGTACTAAAGACAATAAAAGAGGAACGGCTGAATGTTGAATATATGTATGCTTTTGTTCATAAAACAGGGGAAAATGCAGTGCTTATTTTCCGTTTTGATGACATGGATCAAGCCATAGAGTCGTTGCAGCGCACAGGCTATAAGATTCTCACTGGCGAAGAAATTTGTGCTTTATAAACTCCGGAGCTTGTCCGGGGAATCATATGACAGAATCATAGAGATTCTGCCACAATTTGTCTGTTTATAATGGGGGAAAAGATGAAAAAATTTGCATCAAAACTTCTCATGGCAGTTGTAGCCGTCAGCCTTTGTGCTGCTCCTGCTTTTGCTGAGAATATTAAGATTGGAGCTATCCTTGCCGTTACCGGCGGTGCTTCTTTCCTTGGCGGTCCGGAAGCTCGCAGTCTGGAAATGATGGTTGAAGAGATTAATGCCAAAGGTGGAATTAACGGTGACAAGATTGAACTTATCATTAAAGATTCCGCTGCAAGTCCTGAAAAAGCGATTTCCTTTGCCAAGCAGTTGATCGAAGAAGATAAGGTGCTGGCAATCATCGGGCCCTCCACAAGTGGAGAGACCATGAAAATTAAAAACATCTGCCAGCAGGCAAAAACTCCACTTATTTCCTGTGGTGCGGCTGAAGTAATTGTTAATCCTGTTGCTTCCTATGTGTTTAAGACTCCTCAGAAAGATTCCTTTGCTGTTAAGAAGATCTACATGGAAATGAATAAGTTAGGTATTTCCAAGATTGCAGTTCTTGCCGGTAACACCGGTTTTGGAAAGGCTGGAAAGGGACAGCTCTTAAAAATTGCTCCTGAGTTTGGTATTGAGGTTGTAGAAGTTGAAGTTTACGACAAAAAATCCAATGATCTTTCTGCGGTAGTAGCCAAAATTAAAGCGAACAAAGATGTACAGGCTGTTATTAACTGGTCCATCGTACCAGCTCAGGCCATTGTTCCTAAAAACATGCGGCAGGCAGGTTGGGATGTACCGCTTTTTCAGAGCCATGGTTTTGGAAATATCAAATATGTTGAAGCTGCTGGTGCTGCAGCTGAAGGAATCATCTTTCCGGCAGGACGTCTCCTTATTGCAGATTCCCTCGCTGATGATAATCCACAGAAAGCACTTCTTATGGCATATAAGAAAAACTATGAATCCAAGTTTAACGAGCCTGCATCTACCTTTGGCGGACATGGCTATGATGCAATCACAATCCTTGCTGCAGCCATTGCAGAGGGTGGGAATGATCGCGATAAAGTACGTACAGCAATTGAAAATCTGAAAAACTTTGCCGGTACCGGTGGTGTTTTCAGTTTCTCTGCTGAAGATCATAATGGTCTTGATATTGATGCTTTCCAGATGATGACTGTTAAAGATGGAAAGTTTGTGGCTTATACTGGAAAATAATTCGGTATTTTGACACTGTAGGAATGGCCGGACTGGAAGGACTATTTCCAGTCCGGTTTTGCTTGTAATGATGGGCTGTAATTAATAACTTTACAAAACTGTAAGCAATCACAGACACAGTATCTGCACAAAGATACTGTGTCTGTGATTGCTTAACTATTTTCCATGACCACCGAACTCTTTATCCAATACCTGATGGCTGGCATTACCTATGGCTCTATCTATGCCATTGTCGCCATTGGATTTAATATTATTTACAACACAACCGGTATTATCAACTTTGCCCAGGGTGAGTTTGTCATGTTTGGCGGGATGATTGCTATCACCCTCCTGCAATTCATGTCTCTGCCCCTTGCCATTGCCTCATCTGTTGTGATCACCATGCTCATAGGAGCGTTGATTGAGATCTGTTTTATTCGCTGGTTAAAATCTCCTTCTGTTTTACGCATGATCATTATCACCATTGGTATTTCCATTCTTTCCCGTGAGGTGGCTGTGCATATCTGGGGTGAATCCATTCGCTCCCTGCCTTATTTTGTAGGAAATGAGATTAGCTCTGTGGGAGTGCTTGGAGCCCGTGTTTCCCCGCAGGTCTTCTGGGTTGTTGCTGCATCAGCAATAATGGTGGTTTGTCTTGGAATATTTTTTAAAACAACCTCTGTTGGCAGGGAGATGCGGGCTTGTGCATCAAATCGTAAAGCTGCCACTCTTTGCGGTATTAATACCCGGAATATGGTGACCCTTTCTTTTGTTTTAAGTGCAGGGATCGGAGCCCTTGCCGGTTGTGTTATGTCACCTATTACTTATAGTCAATACGACATGGGAACAGGACTTGCGATTAAAGGCTTTACGGTGGCCATTCTTGGCGGCCTGGGGAGCTCTGGCGGGGCTGTTGCGGCTGGACTGCTCCTTGGTATCTTAGAGGCATTTTCGGTATCTGTTGTGCCTCTTGCCTTTCAGGATGCGATCTCCATTGCCATTCTTCTGACCATTCTCTTTGTGCGCCCTCAAGGTCTGTTTGGATCGAAAGAGGCAGCAGGACTATCGGAGTTTTAATATTATGAAAAAACTGCTCTCTGTTCTGCCGCTTCTTGCTGTGGTCATCGGAATCCATTTCCTGACCAGCGCCACGGATACCATGTATTATCTGACCCAGATGACCATGTCAGCCTACTATGCGCTGCTCATTATCGGGCTTTGTGTACTTATGGGCTATGCCGGTCAGATATCCCTTGGTCATGCCGGATTCTTTGCCATTGGAGGCTATCTTTCGGCAGCACTCACAACCCGTAACCTTATTCCTTTTCAGGATACAGCACTGGTCGGTCTTTTGGACTCTGCAGGGATGCTGCTTTCCGGTCAGGATCTTTACGGCGAAGCCCTGCTTGTTGTGTCGCCCTGGGCTGCGTCTCTTGTTGCCGTGAGTGCGGCGGCAGTTATTGCTGTGATTATTGGCATCCCTGTCTTGAAGTTAAAAGGGCATTATCTCGCCATGGCCACCCTTGGGTTTGGGATAATTATTTATCGGGTGGTTCTTGCCCTTGAATATTTTGGTGAGGCTGATGGAATCTCCGAGGTTCCCGCTTTTGTTCTTTTCTCCGGCTTAAGTGTCAGTGGTAACTTTAGTGACCGGGTTCAGAATTACTATATTGCATGGGGCCTGCTCCTTTTGGGCATGGTACTTTTACTTAACCTTATTGATTCCCGTGTTGGAAGAGCACTGCGCGGTATTCATGGTTCAGATGAAGCGGCTGATGCCATGGGAGTTAATACCTCCCGCTTCAAGTTGCAAACATTTGTACTCTCAGCTGTTTTTGCTGCCATCGCCGGAGTTTTCCTTACCCATTATAATGGAGGAATAGGCCCGTCTGAGGCAGGAGTCATGAAGTCAGTTCGTTATGTGGCCATTGTCGCGGTTGGTGGTATGGCGCATCTATGGGGGGCATTACTTATGGGTGTTGTCCTCAACTTCCTCTCACTTCGCGGTGTCTTTGGATCTTATGATGATGCTGTTTTTGGTCTCATTCTGATTGTGATAATGCTGTTTGCGCCCAATGGAATTTTAAGTCTGAATCTCCGTCATCGTCTGAAGCGGTATCTCAGGCAACGTAAAGAGGACCGGGAAGGGGAGGCATAAACAGAATGGCACTCTTGGAAATAAATAGCTTAAGTAAACGTTTTGGCGGGCTCCTTGCTGTAAACGATGTCTCTTTTCAGGTGGAACCCGGGCAGATTAAGGCAGTGATTGGGCCAAACGGTGCAGGAAAAACAACCTTGTTCAATATGATTTCCGGAACCTTTCCCGCAACTTCCGGAACCGTTACCTTTCAAGGGCGTGAACTCAAAAGGCAAAAACCTTTTCAGGTGGCTGGCCTTGGCATGGCCAGAACGTTTCAAAATATTAAAATGTTCAGTGGTATGACAGCCCTTGAGAATGTAATGCTTGGTCGTCATGTGCAATCAAGCGCCGGGTTTATGTCCTCCATGTTTCGTATGCCATGGACCTGGAAGGAAGAACGGGATATCCGTGACAAATCGCTTGAGCTGCTGGCGCTGCTTGAAATTGAAGAGCATGCCCATACCGACGCTGAAAGCTTGGCCTTTGGGCAGCAGCGTGCAGTTGAGCTAGCCAGAGCTCTTGCCCTTGAACCAACGCTTCTTCTGCTTGATGAACCGGCAGCCGGGCTTAATATCTATGAAACTGCAGAAGTAGGACGTTTGATTACAAAGATTCGGGATCTTGGGATCACCGTTTTGCTGGTGGAGCATGATATGTCGCTGGTTATGGATATCTCAGATGAGATCGTGGTTCTCTGTTTTGGTGAAAAAATTGCCGAAGATACACCTACCCATATTCAGCGGGATCCGGAAGTAATTAAAATTTATCTCGGAGAAGAGTAAGAAGATGCTGAAAATTCGTAATCTTGCTTCCGGATACGGGAAAATTAAGGTTCTCAAAAATGTTTCCATGCATGTGGATCCCGGTGAAATCGTAACCATTATCGGTGCCAATGGAGCAGGGAAGACAACCCTGCTTTCAACGATTGCAGGGCTTGTTAAGGCAAATTCGGGGGAAGCTGAATTTAAGGAAACAAATATCCTTAAGACTAAGGCCGCTGATATTCCAGCCCTTGGTTGTGTTATGGTTCCCGAAGGAAGACAAGTCTTTGCCACTATGACGGTGGAAGAGAATTTACTCCTTGGCGGCCATGTGGTCCAGAAACAGGGCAAACTGTTTTTGAACCAGTTAATGGAACATCAGTATGAGCTTTTTCCAATTCTCCGTGATCGTAAATATCAGTTGGCTGGAACCTTATCAGGTGGTGAGCAGCAGATGCTGGCCATGGGCAGAGCACTTATGTCGCAACCCTCACTGGTTATGATGGATGAACCATCGACAGGTCTTGCACCACTTATTGTTAAAGAAATATTTCAAATCATTGTTCGCCTGCGGGATGAAGGAAACACCGTTCTTCTTGTGGAACAAAATGCGAAAGCCGCATTAGGTATTGCCGATCGAGGTTATGTGCTGGAAACGGGAAAGGTCATTCTCCAGGGCCCAGCAGATGATCTGCTCGCTAATCAGGATGTACAACGGGCCTACCTTGGACGTGAAAAGAACGACTGATTCTTTTAATGCGAAAAATTCAATTATTAAAACCTTAACCACAAACTTGAATATGTACTGGGAATCTGAAAAAGAATGCATGGCAAGGGAAGAGCTGGAGCAGCTTCAGCTTGAACGTCTCCAGTCGACTCTCTACAGGGTAGGTACTCATGTACCGTTTTATAAACAGAAATTTGATGAGATGAAGCTTGATTACGAAAGCTTTAGTTCACTGGCTGATATCCGCAGGCTTCCCTTTACCAATAAACAAGATCTGCGGGACAGTTATCCCTATGGTCTGTTTGCAGTGCCACTTCGAGAGGTTGTTCGGCTCCATTCCTCGTCTGGTACCACCGGTCAGGCAACAGTTGTTGGATACACCCATAATGATATTAAAAACTGGGCCAATCTTGTGGCACGTATTCTCACTGCAGCAGGACTTACCGCCGATGATGTTATCCAGATTGCATTCGGTTATGGCCTTTTTACAGGTGGATTTGGCCTGCACTATGGTGCTGAATGTCTTGGTGCCTCGGTTATCCCAATTTCAGCAGGAAATACCAAACGTCAGATTCAGATTATGCAGGATTTTAAAACCACCGCCCTTGTCTGCACTCCGTCCTACGCTTTAAATATTGCAGATGTGCTGTTTGATATGGGTGTCAATCCGGCAGGTCTTTCACTCAAATTTGGCCTTTTTGGTGCTGAACCATGGTCTGAGGCCATGCGTCATGAGATCAATGAAAAACTTGGAATACAGGCAACAGACAACTACGGACTTTCTGAAATCATGGGGCCGGGAGTCGCCGGAGAATGCAGCGAATGCAACGGACTGCACATAAACGAAGATCATTTTTTTGTTGAAATCCTGGATCCTGAAACCATGGAACCGGTCGAAGAGGGCGAGGTCGGAGAGCTTGTGATAACCACACTCACCAAAGAAGCATTTCCCATGATCCGTTATCGCACCAGAGATTTAACGCGGTTTATACAGGAACCATGCCCCTGCGGCCGTACATTCAAGCGTATGCACCGTGTTCTCGGCCGTACTGATGATATGTTGATCATCAAGGGGGTAAATGTATTTCCCACTCAGATTGAATCTGTCCTTTTCAACATTGATGGAACAGAGCCTCATTACCGTATCGTTGTTGAACGTGAAAATCATCAGGATCGGGCCACTGTGATGGTTGAGGTGAAAGAATCTTTTTTCTTTGATCAGATGAGAAAACAGAGGGAATTGATTGATACCATACGCAAGCAGCTCAGTTCAGAATTAGGTATCGGTGTTGCTGTAAAACTTGTGGAAGAAAAGACTCTGGAACGCTTTGAAGGAAAAGGGCAGAGAGTAATTGACAAGAGAGTACTATGAAACGGTTTCAAGGGAGAAGCAGGGATAGCTTAAGGGATGTTTCACTGGAATGGGATTTTCAACCTGGTGCAGATGCATCACTGCTTATCCGGATGGGAGGCACCCATGTAATATGCGGTATCAGTGTTGAAGAAAAGGTTCCGCCTTTCCTGAAAGATACCGGCAGGGGCTGGATAACAGCAGAATATGGTATGCTGCCCTGTGCCACAAATTCACGTTATCGGCGTGAAATTGGCGGGCGCTCCGGCAGAACATATGAAATCCAGCGCCTCATCGGTCGCAGTCTTCGTATGATGGTAGACCTTGCCACCATTGGAGAACGAACGCTGCGGGTGGATTGTGACGTGTTGAATGCTGATGGTGGAACTCGTACTGCATCAATTACCGGTGGAGCTTTGGCGCTGCGTTGTGCAATGCAGAAACTTGTTGCCGATGGTAAGCTCGCTGAGATGCCTGCGATCCTACCTGTGGCTGCAATTTCTGTTGGTATTGTCGATGGTGAAGCTTGTCTTGATCTTGATTATTCTGAAGATTCAAGAGCTGAAGTCGATGCTAATTTTGTTATGAGTGGTGATGGACGTTGGATTGAAATCCAGTCCACCGCGGAAGGTGCCCCGTTTAGTTCTGAGACTTTTCTGTCCATGACCAGCCTTGCTGAAAAAGGAATTCAAGAGCTTTTTGAATTCTGGAAATAA
>CAMZLK010000001.1 GCA_947311475.1 uncultured Desulfocapsa sp. | reverse complement strand
AGAAGAAAAGATGAAGACAATGGAGAAAGGTAAGAAGAAAAGATGAAGACAAAGGAAAAAATAAAAACGATGAAGACAAATAAGAAAAGAAGAAAAGATGAAGACAATGGAGAAAAATCAAGATTGAATACTTGTAAAAAAACAAGTTCAGTCATATGTAGGATATTGCGAACATTAGTTTTTAACAATTCTGAAGAGTTTGGGCAGGTAACGAGGAACGAGACTCCGAAAGGGCATTCTCGGACAATCTCCTAGTCTTGATGGTTCAGAGCCTTTTGCAATATTTCAATATCTACTTTTAAGGCATCTACTTCGCTTTGCCTGGCAAGGTTCATTTTTGAAAGAACTGATTGAACCTTTTCCTCGACCTGTTTCTGAAATGCATCGCGAGACTCCTCAGAACGAGCAATTAGGTCATCGACAAAAATCTTGCCTTCCTGTTCTGAAATTTTGCCCTTTTCAACAAAATCTTTTGCAAGCTCTTCAATTTTCTCTTTGGTAAGGGCAGCAACTCCTACGCCTGTTAACAGAGTTTTTTTGAGTAGATCAATCATGATTTGACTCCTGTGTTTTATTGAAAAAATCCAAAGCAACTTCAACTGCCTCTTCAATTGTTTTACTATTTTGCACACCTGATGCCAAGTGGTGTCCAAATGCATAATTACTACTGTAATAATGAGTAAACTGTTTTAACCTTCCCAGACGTCGTTCGGGAAAGAAACGTGCCTTCAATAAATCGATAAAACGAAAATAGATATCCGGGATATTGATTTCTGGTATTTCTCCAAAATGATAAACATCTTTTGCAATTTCTGCAAACAACCAGGGCCTACACACAGCCCCCCTGCCAAGCATCAATCCATCTGCCCCTGATTGTTCCAGACATTTCTTTGCGTCTGCAACACTAAAAACACCACCATTTGCGATAACCGGGACGTTCACAACCTGTTTCACCTTGGCAATCCAGTCCCAACGTGGTCTCCTGCAGAACTTTTCGCCCTGTAAACGTCCATGAACAGTCAGAAGATCTATCCCTTCATCTTCCAGCATTCTGCAAAATTCCAATAAATGCCTTTCATCAAGTGTTTTTCCCAGCCGTATTTTTGCGCTGATTGGTAAATGAGTTGCAGCTCGAAGAACAGCTACTGTTTTCTGAACATTCTCCATGGCCATAAAAGAACCTGCTCCCTGTTTTCGTAACGAAGGAGCCGGGCAGCCAAGATTTAAATCGATTCCCTGAGCATTTAATAGATGTAAGCGTTCAACAGCTGGAAGAATATCCTGATTGGAACCAACATAAACCTGGTAAAAAAGTGGCGATTCTGCGTGGGTACGACACAAGAAAGGAGACACTGTTTCATTTTCAATTGGAAGTCTTGAAACAGAGAGCATTTCGCTGAAGAATAATCCTACACCTCCAAGTTCAAGAATAAGAATGCGGAGCGCAGAGTGAGAAAGTCCAACCATTGGGGCCAGTGCAAGCGGTGGCTGAAGCTTTAGACCTGAATGGGCAAGCCCATTGTTTTCGGCCCCTAATCTTATAAACAAGTCATCGGCACTCCTGTCAGGCCGTTGATAATCACTTTTGAAATTATATACAATTAGTGCCTGGGTGCTTGTCCGAAAGGGCATTCTCGGATAAGCTCCTAGTTGGCTTGTGCGATGCTCTTAACAACAGTATCTGAAAGGAGTTCCTTGAATTTAACATGAACAGAATAGTCACTTTCAACAAAATGCTGAAAACGAACAGCAACAATCTGACCGGTACATTCTATTTGTTCCCCATTGGATCCTGAAAGTGTGGTTTTAATGTTACGCGCAAGCAATAGTCTTGCATTTTCCTGGCGGGAAATCCTGATTAAAAATGTGAGCCCTCCGCAGGAAATATCAGAAATTTCACCCTTAAAATTTCTCATACTATTTTTGCCGGTCTCGTCCAGTAAGATATGCATCGTTATTATGTTTACCGGATAACGAGAATGTTGCCTTCTATCTTCTCCTGACATTTCAAGAAGATCAGGAATCGACTCTGATTTCAGGCAATAATCAATAAGACATGGTTCAAGACCAGGAAATTGTTCCAGCAATTCTAAAAACTTCCCACGTTCCAGGATTTGAACATTGGTCTTACCAAGAGCTGTGAGGGAAACGGTCCAAGTTGATACATCAAAAAAAGGATCTGCACCTACAATTTCTCCAGGACCAATTTTTTTAAGAAAAATCTCATCCTTTCCTCGCCAACAGGCTAACCTGGCATATCCTGAATTTACAAAGTAGAGCAAAGGGCTGTTTGCTCCCTGTTCAACAATCACAGATCCGGAAAGATAGTCGGCAGAGTTTAGAGCATGGTAAAGTGCATTAAATTCTTCAGTGGTCAACGACCCGTAAAGATCCTGCCAAACACTGATATGATTGGACGAAATTGATGCTGTTTGTTCAGCTTCGATCACTTCACCAGCATTAATTACTTCTGTTAATGCATTGGGATCCACTTCAATAATTCGATCTCGCAGCATTTCAGCAGTTTCAAATTGCTTATCTTTGGCTGCTTCAACGCATTTCTTATATAAAAATTGGCTGGCCTCTGCAGTCTGTCCTTTTGCAAGATAGGCTGCCACTTCTTCATTAATTTTTTGAACTTGTCTTTTGGCAAGGTTCAAAGCTTCCGGAGAATTCGAAAAACTCATTGGTTCCACTAAAGCAGCTGGTTCTTCCGGCTGTTTAGGTTTTTTAGCTGCTTCTTCTTTTTGAAAACGGGGTTTAAGAATTTGAAGAGTCTGCTTGACTACCTGAATAACTGGGTCACTCTTTTCATCATACTGATTTCTACGTTCATCAAGTATCATATTCAGGAGATTCAAAGCACGGATCGATTTACTCAAACGAACCTGTATGGCAAGGCTTTGTAAAAGTTTATCTTTCACTTTTGGCGAAAATGAATCCCGCTTTGCCAAAAGATCTAGAAAAACTTCCGTGGATTCAACGCCTCCTAATTGTCCGAGATAACCGACTAACCCCACCTTCAACTCATCGCAAACTACAGGTAAGGCAGCAAGAAGATACTCGCTTTGGTGATCCACTGCCACCTCACTGATACAATCAAGAACCTGTTGTTGTATCCGAATATCTTCATGGGAAAGACATGGCATAATCAACGGAATAAGCTCCGGATCATCCATCGCTGTAATCATAAGAATAATATTCCGAATTCCATACCAAGGGAGATCTTTTTGAAGATATTCTTTCAACACTCCCACAGCTGCATATCCAGTGGCTGGAATGAGCCCAATTAAGCGAAGACGATCTTCTTTTTCCTGACAGGCAAGAAGGGTATCGAGGAGGTGAGTGGCAGCTTTTCTGCCAAGATGGATGAGAATATTTTCGGCTTTTTGACGTCTACTGCCACGCCCACGAATACAAACAATTGTTAATTCTTCAAGGATATAGTCCGTAGCCATCTCTTCCTGCGATCTGCTGACTATACTTCTGATCGCATTGTTTTTTACAAGAATGCCGGATTGGATTTGATGAAAGACCTCGAGAAGATATTCGCTTTCATGCCACAATCCTTCTTCGAGTAACCTGACTCCATGCTCTTGTAATTGTTTACATATGGTACCACAAGCTGACAGATAAACAGTTTCAGCCCGAAGCCAGCGAAGAAGAACCTCTGTTATAAGTTTAACAAGATCCGGGTTGTCTTGCTCTTGCAGGCCAACCATACATAAACTAAGCGCCATCACAGCTCGTTCCCGCAATTGAGAATCTTCACTACAGACGCAATCACCGAGTTTTTCAATCAGAACTTTTACCCGATCACGATCGCCTACTTCACAATAAAGCGAGACAAGATCAGGTAGTCTTTCCATGAGTTGATCATTTAAAAGAACCTCGCTGCGCCCATTCTCTAAGTCGAACACAAGCCTCAGCAGCCGCCTTTCGGCACGATTTTGTTCTTCCTGGGCAAGGAGCCGTTTTGCCTTCTCCTGAGCCTCTCTTTGTTTGTCTATGTCTATTTCCATCTACAATGGACTAACCATGTTATAGCTTAAAATGATACGATATTGACTAAAACCATTAATTGCAAGACTGCTCCCCCTTAAACAGTACCACAGGTTACCACGTAAAGGCACCATTGAGAACAACTTTAATTACAAGGAGTTCCAACTTTTCGCATCGTTTTGTCAGCTTCCCCCTAAGCTTCGCCATATCCTTGAGACCTTCCGAGGTTGAGTACTCTTGAGAAATTTTCAGTACCACCCGGATATTCCTGTTCAACAACATCCACTTTCCTGGTGACTGCTCATTGCAGCCACCCTATTGTCGTGTCAGTACTCTTTTAAATTATATCAGTCCCGTAGTCATAAATCAATGCCAGTGCAAAGTGCGGCTATGAATTACCGTTCTTGACAGTATATATTATTGCTTCGCCGTAACATTCACAAGGTATCATCCTGTAGCAAAAGAAACAGAAGCCATACACAACAAACGAAAACAGCCGCTAACCAGCAGTAAGATTGGGTTAGCGGCTGTAACACAGAATACAAACATTCTCAGTTTATTCGATGGGCTCACCAAAAGCGTTCAGTGATTTGGCAGCTGTAACATCCACAGTTACATACATTGTAAGAGTAGTAGCAGACAATGCATTATGAGGTTCAATATTCATCATACAGGTTTTGCTTGGTTTGGTAAAAGCAAGAATCACGTTCCTGCTTGATACTTCACCGGCAAGCTTCCATTTATTCTTTTTCATGGACGCAATGATGAAATCTTTTAAAGAAAGTATTTCAACTCGGCCTTCATAGTGGATTATTCCGCCACGAAAGGAATCTGTACGGATGGACATACTGTTTTTGTTTGAATATTTCATCTCAGACGGTAACTCAATATCCTCATAATTCCCAACAGTACTTGCGAAATCCTCCATACTGCCATCATCCATAGACAGAGGTGTTGCGGTTGTTTGACTAGTACCGAGAATACATCCTGTAAGTGCAAAAAGCAATACTGCGATCAAGCCAAATACAAAACCTTTGTTTCCTTTGTTCCCATTCTTCATAGTCATTTCTCCATCCATTCAAATTATAAGGGTTTAGTGCCTTACTCCTGAAAAACTGTAATAAAAAACAAGAGCATATGAGAGTGAAACAATATCAATATGTTACGAATAACAACAAGGCACATACTTGCAGTTTACCTGCGTTAACTGATTAATAATAATATGACACTAAGGAAGTAATTCAGACTTCTTCTTTTGTCGAGCATTTTGATGATTAAACAGGTTATTGCCCTGGAAAACAGTTTTTTCTTTAAACAATTTATGAACCCAACCCGCCCACACACATATATTTAACTTCAAGATATTCTTCAATCCCATACTTAGAGCCTTCCCTCCCGATCCCGGATTCCTTCATGCCACCAAAAGGCGCAGCCTCCGAGGAAAGAATTCCGGTATTCACCCCAACCATTCCATACTCAAGGGCTTCTGTAACTCTCCAACAGCGTGCCATATCACGGGAAAAGAAATACGATGCCAGACCGTATTCAGTATCATTTGCCATGGCAACACCTTCAGCTTCATCTTTAAAAACAAATATTGGAGCGACCGGGCCAAAAGTTTCCTCTTTTGCAATCTTCATCTTTGAAGTGACATCAATTAATATAGTGGGTTCAAAAAAGAAACCGTCCTCCCCTGCTCGTGTTCCACCCGTGAGAATTCGTGCTCCTTTGCTGACTGCATCTTTAATTTGTTCTTCTACTTTAATTACAGCATTGAGATCAATCAAAGGACCTTGGTTAGAAGCAGAGTCGAAGCCTGAGCCAACCTTTAGCCTATCATTTACAGCCTTGGTTAATTTTTCTGCAAAAATTTCATAAACGGCCTCCTGTACAATAAAACGATTTGCACAAACACAGGTTTGACCAGAATTTCTGTACTTGGAAGCCAGTGCTTCATGTACCGCGGAATCAATGTCAGCATCATCAAATATGATAAAAGGGGCATGCCCACCAAGTTCAAGGGAAATCTTTTTTACAGTTGCACTGCAAGCGGCCATCAACTTTTTACCAACGGATGTTGACCCTGTAAAACTCAGTTTTCGAATAATTGTACTGGAAGTAAATTCTTCACCAATTTCTTCTGCAGGGCCAGTAATTACATTAAAGACCCCTTTGGGAATGCCTGCACGATGGGCCAGTTCTGCAAGGGCTAATGCAGAAAACGGGGTTTGTGGAGCTGGTTTCAAGATAACACTGCAACCAGCTGCAAGTGCAGGAGCTGCTTTTCGGGTTACCATTGCTGATGGAAAATTCCATGGCGTAATCGCCGCGCATACACCAACAGGTTCTTTTAGAACCACAATCCTCTTACCCTTTTGAGACATTGGTATGGTATCGCCGTAAATTCGTTTTGCCTCTTCTGCGAACCATTCAACATAGCAGGCCGCAGACAGAATTTCTCCCTCAGCCTCACCCAGTGGTTTTCCTTGCTCACAGGTCATGATCCGAGCCAGGTCGTCCTTATGGGAAACAATCAGATCAGACCAGTTTTTTAGATGGGTTGAGCGTTCTTTAGCGGTTAATTTTTTCCAGAGACGAAAAGCTTTCTGACTGACATCAATGGCATCTTTAGCATATTGCGCACCTAGCGAGGGGACAGTTCCTAATATGGAATTGTCTGCAGGGTTCAACACTTCAATAGAGTTGGAGGAAGCGACCCATTCTCCATTTATATAACATTCCTGCCTGAAAAGGGCGGAATCATGTAGCTTCATTATTCACCTCGAAAAACAGTATTATAAATAACTTTTTTTCAGTATTAAGCTTGATGGCGTCGTAAAAACTCTTCATCTGCTTCGTTGCTACATTTTTTGTTTAATTTCAACGTACCTTAGTACGCCGAAATTAAACAAAAAATGCGCGCCTCGCATATGAAGTTTTTTACTTAGCCATCGGGGTTTTAACCTTTTTACGAGTCCATCAAGCTTTTCAAATTCAAGTAATAGAATAATTATTATTCACAGGCATACGCCTGTTATTTTGAGGGCATAATTTCCTCAGCAACAAAAATAAGATAAAAAGGTAATTCGTGAACAGATACTAATTTCATAAAAATTGCCGCATATTACCACATGAGTTTCCATTTAGCATCCGCCTAGCACTGCTGATACACTTTTTTCTTTAATGCCTTACTCCATGATCCCAGCAATAAAAAGCAAGAACTTTGGAAACTGTTTTTGAAAGTGCCGAATTGGATATACCCACAAGGTACTTACTTGCGATTAATCCGTGTTAGCTTATCGACAAGACAGTTTCTGTAGTTTACAGTAGTGATGGACTCGTAAAAACTCTTCATCTTCTTCGTTACTGAAAATTTCTTATCTTTTCAACGTACCTTAGTACGCCGAAAAGATATGAAATTTCCGTGCCTCGAATATGAAGGTTTTCGAAGTCTACGCTTATCTCCAAGTCCATCTTGTTCATATATATCCAGACGTAAATAAATTATAAAACCAACAGGATCAGTACTATTATGCCGACTCCCACTTCAATTGTCATAAAAAATGAACCAATACGATTAAGCCAGTTCTTAAAACTTGCCAATGTTGTTCAAGATGGATTGGAAGCAAAGATACGTATCACGGAAGGAGAAGTGCAAGTAAACGGCAGATTGGAAACACGGCGTGGAAGGAAATTATATATAAGTGATGTTGTTCAATTTAACGACCAGGAACTGCATGTAACTCAGGAAGACAAATAGTTATGCGTTATTGATGGTCGCAAGATATTGTGACTACCTCTGCCTGGATCGAGTACAATTTAATCTCATATTCAAGACCTCGTAATATCCTGCTCGCTTCTTCCTGCATTGGAAAAGAGTCTTTCACATCATTATATACCGTCTCGGTGATTAAAATCTTGCCGGATTCTGTCGACGAAGCAAGACGCTGTGCAATATTCACATCTGTTCCAATTACAGTATAATCAAGCCTTCTTGATGAACCTACGTTACCAAACAACACATCCCCTCTGCTAATGCCAATTCCAAGACCAAGATTTCTAAAAACATCGTATTTCTCAAGCCATTTACAGCACAACTTTTCAAAGCCTTTTGTGAGTTCCACCGCTGTATAAATTGCAGCATCAGATGCATTTTCCAGTTTAATGGGAGCTCCGTATGCAACAAGCGCCGCATCCCCCATGAATTTATCCAGAGTCCCCTTTCTGGAAAAGACAACTTCAGAAAAAAGATCAAAGAATTCAGTAAGAAATAAATGAATATCATGGTGAGAGAGATGTTGGACAGCCAGGGTGAAATTCCTAATATCCGCAAAAAGGAGGCTCAGTTCATGAACACCACCTATTTCCATTGGATTTTCACATGAACCCAATAGGATTTCGGCAATTTCAGGAGAGACGTATTGTTCAAAAAGTACCCTTGTTCGTACATTCTTTTCACGCTCTTCCATGTAAGTTACATTTTCAATGGCCATAACAGCCTGACCACAAATAACAGACAACATCTCAAGGTCAGATGGAGAGTACTCATAATCTTTAATGGTCTGACTTATATTAATTACCCCCAGGACTTTCTCTCGTCCAACAAGTGGAAAAGATATGGAAGCAGAAATATCAGAACGGTCTAAGTATTTTGAAACAGGAGATTCAGACTGGTTATTCTTATTGAGTATTACAGCTTCTCCCTGCTCGTAAACCCATCCTGAAATTCTTTCCCCGGGCTTTATGGCAACTTTGTCGGCTAGTTTTTTATCCATCCCCCTTGATTCGACTACGCGCATACACGCTTGCTCTTCTTCAAAAACCATCAACGATATTGATGGAACTTTTATCTGTACCTCTATGGAATCAAGTAATAATTCATACACTTCGTTTAACGATGTTGCTGATATAAACTTTTCACCAAGTTTATACATGGGAAGCAGCGTCTTTAGACGTGCATTTTCCTCACGAAGTGCTGCAATTGCAAAGGCCTCCTTTACTGCACTAACAATCTCATTTGGATCGAATGGTTTTTTGAGACCACCACTAAAACCATGGTTCATTGCTTCAACAAGCAGATCCACATCTGCATGCCCGGTTATCAATAACCCAATGATATCTGGTTGAGTTTTTCTTATAACATCAAAAGTCTCTATACCATTGATCCCAGGAAGCATGGCATCCACAACAACAAGATCAAATTTGGCTGTCATGGCCATTTCAATAGCCTGTTCACCGCTATAAGCGCAAAGCACTTCAAACGATAAATCACTGAGAATCAAACAGATCAAATCTGCAATAACCTTCTCATCGTCTATTACAATTATTTTTTGGAGCGCCATGAAATTGTTTGTAAAGTTAAAAAACAGGAGGCAACAACAACCAAAACAGGTCAAAACCAGTGTGATTCTCAGTGAATACTATCACTCACAACTGAAGCTTTCAAGAAATAGAGTCTCAATTCAATATGATTCCATGCGGTACTCAGCCAGACAATTTTATTTAACCGAAATATCTCCTGTTATGATAACAAAAAGATCACAACGTGAAAACATCAGTAATTTTCCATTGAATGGCAGAAAAATATGGTACAGCAAGGGGCTTGTATTAAAATTCTACTCAAGGGTACCTAGATAATTAAAGGTGGGAAGTTTAGAATATTTTCCACTACCCTTTAATCTCTCTGTCAATTCTTCCATTTCTTTCTTCCCCATACTCATGTTACTTAAATCAATCACAGCATAATCGAGGCCAGCTGATTTCAATTCAAAAAGATAGGGGAGTAAAGAAAAGGGCCGAACTGGAATGGTTGCAGTGATATTTTCTTTTTTTACGAGGATAAATTCTTCCTGCTTCGGACTTTCCAGTGTTTTGTTATATTGGAAATGCTCTGGATCCAGTCTTGCTGTAAAGAGTGCCGGTGCACCATATACAGTCAACCCCATACTGATCTCACTATGATATCTTCGATAACGGGCTATAAGTTCAATCAAGATTTTCTTGTCACATTCTATGGAAAGCTGAGCAGCAACAAGCCCTCCTTCTTCCATTAAAGTTACCGCCTGGCTATTCAACAGGCTCACAGTATAGTCTGAGGACAAATATACACGCTGTTCATTCTGAAAGAAAGTAAACTGTGTTATGTGGCCTAATTGAAAACTGCGAAAACCTGATCTGATCAAGGAATGTATCTGTTTTTTTAATCGTATCTGCTCCCCCTCAAACAACACCGGTGGAAGACACCATGTGAGATCCCTGATTCTTCTACCAAGATATCTTTTTAACTGTCCGGTCTGACTCATATTAGCCCTGTTAATCGGAATCAGAAAACGGGTGGGATTCAAAGGTAACTGTTTGAACAGTACTTTGGCAGAATCAACACGCAACCATAGATCCAGTGGACTTTTAATTTTCCTGGTGGACTTCTTTGTTTTCTTACCGACAAAGACTCGTGGTGTTACGATTTCAGGTATTTCATCTTCCAGAAGAGGAGATGAAATCTCAGTTTGAACCTCCGCCACATGGCCCCGTCTATCTTGATAGAGAACATCTAATTTTGCAGCACTTTCACGAAAATCCGGGAGAGATATCAGAGAATTGGAGCCTTCTTTCTTAACATCAACCCGGTACACATCTATTCTGCTCGAACTCGAATATAATTCCCATTCAGGAATTAGAATCTGAACCTTATTTCCTCTTTTTGATTCATCAACTGCGTCATTTCCACAACGCAGTTCTTTTAGCGTAAAAGAAAATCTTTCTCCTGAGGGCTCCGCGTGAAATCTGAGTCTGTCACCCTTTGCAAGTTCCTCTTTAAGACTGAGCTTTGCATATAATCGCTCTTCATAATTCCTTATTCCACCCAGCCTGCCAAGGAAATCTCCCATATTTCCAGAGTGAAAGGGAGTGATGGCATGAATAGGTTGTGGTGAAAAAAAGTAGCCAGACGATGTCTTTCTACCCATTGCCCTGTTGCTGAGAGTGTTTGCTTTTTCAAGGGCAACAGAAAACGCATCCGAATCTGCATCCATTACAACGCGATATGCCTGAACAATATTTGAAACATAATGTGCAGACCTGAGTCGTCCTTCAATTTTAAGTGAAGCCACACCGGCTTCTTTTAGTGCCGGTACAGCTTCCAGGGCGGACAGATCATTCATTGAAAAAAGATATTGTCCTTTGGTGGATTTTGATCTGGCCTTATGTTTTTGCCCAGATCGAGGTTGTGATTTTCCCCCTTGCTTATTGCGCCAGCTGTAATGACGCCTGCATGGCTGTACACATTTTCCTCGAAGTCCGCTTTTACCACCAAGAAACGAGGAGAACAGGCAGAGCCCGGAATAAGAAAAACACATGGCACCATGAACAAATACTTCAATTTCAACACTACTTTTCTGGCACAGAATATCTATTTCTTTCAAGGTGAGTTCACGGGCAAGTACCACCCGTTCAAAACCCATTGTTTGAAAGCCCTGTAATGACAGAGAATTATTTGCTGAAAGAAGGGTGGAGGCATGAAGGGGGATATCTGGAAAATACTCGCGAATTATTCGAACCAGGCCAAGATCCTGAACAATCAGTCCATCTGTTTTCATGGCATCAAGATACCCTAGCGTTTCTATTGCCTGGGAGAGATCCTGTTCACGAACCAGACTGTTTGCGGCAAGATAAATCTTTTTGCCGTTGTTACTGCAATATTGAACCATGGAATAAATTTCTTCGAGACGTAAATCTCTGGCAAGATTCCTGGCATTTAAGGCCGGTGCACCGACATATACTGCATCGGCACCAGCGTCCATCGCTGCAAGAAAATTTTCAGTATTGCCTGCTGGTGCCAGAAGTTCCATGGGATAATCGTATAATGGGGAAAAGTTTTGTAGCTGCGACGTAAGAAACTATTTACTTTTGATTAAGCAGTAACACTTCATCCTGTCCACCGTTTTCCTTAAACATTACCTGAATACGCTCATGGGATCGAACAGTTGTTTTTAAGCCTGTATAATCTGCACGAATGGGAAGTTCACGCCCTCCCCTATCCACCAGAATCGCTAGTTGCACACTGCGTGGACGTCCATGATCCATCAGAGCTTCCAAGGCGGCACGAATGGTTCTCCCTGTAAAAAGAACATCATCAACCAGGATAATATCCTTTCCTTCAACCATAAAATCGATATCGGTGGTCTTCACCACAGGATTCTGAGTAACGAGACTCCAGTCATCGCGATACAGATTAATATCAAGGCTGCCAGATGGAACAAGCAGGGACGTCTGCGCATGGATAAAGGTTCTTATTCGTTCGGCAAGAAACACTCCGCACGTATGTATTCCTACAATTGCGAGATTGTCAGGTTTATTGTTTTTTTCCAAAACCTGAAGGCTGATTCGATTCACAGCAAGGGTGATTTCGTCAGAATTTAAAAGCACACTACCTGGCATAATAGCTCCTACTTCCTGTTCCAAAAGAATTCGATACCTTTGTCGTTTACCCTGTTAATTGCCTCAGGAAAAGCTTCACACTCTGCAGCAAAAACTTTTATCGCTATGTCATCCGGGGTATCGTCATAGTCAAGTACAACACTTTGCTGGTATATTATTGGACCTTCGTCATATACTTCATTTGCAAAATGTACAGTGCAGCCACTTACCATACACCCTCGTTTTTTTACCGCTTTGTGAACAATTGACCCATAAAAGCCCCCCCCGCAAAATGCGGGAATAAGTGAAGGATGAATATTAATGACAGCACGGCTAAGATCTGCTGGTGCTTTATAGAGCTTCAGATAACCAGCAAGAGCTATAATATCAATATCATAATCCTTTACTATCGAATTAATTGTGTCATTGTCCGATGCATAAAAAGCAGGATAACCATAGTTTTCAGCTTTTGTCAGCCCAAGTGCCCCGGAAACGTTGGAAACCACAACCTGTACTTCAGCCTGAAGACTCCCCTCCTGAAAACGTGTGTGGAAATTATCGAGTGTTCGCCCACTACCGGAAAGCAATACTGCCATTTTCAACATATCAATTTATCCTTACTTGAAATAATCGTTACCATCGACATCAACTTTTTCAAGCCATGCAGAAATGGTAGTATCATAAACAGAGGTAAGCTTAAACACTTTCGCAGCAAGACGAAAACGAGTTTTCAGAGTGGTATTTCCCGTCTCTTTAATTTCTTTAAGAACCTGCGGGTAATCATCTGGATCTACGATTACAGTTACATCGTGAAAATTTTTGGCAGAAGCTCGAAGCATGGTAGGTCCGCCAATATCTATGTTCTCAATGGCATCACCTAAGCTACAGTCAGGATCTGCAACAGTTTTCTCAAAAGCATATAGGTTAACGGCAATTATATCTATATTTTCAATCCCATGCGTAGCACACTGTTTTTGATGGTCTTTGTTGGATCGCTGATTTAATATTCCACCATGTACCTTAGGATGAAGGGTTTTTACGCGTCCATCGAGCATTTCAGGGAAGCCTGTAAATTCAGAAACATCCATCACATCAATGCCAGCTTCACGAATTTTAGCTGCCGTACCTCCTGTTGATAAAATTTCTATGCCAAGATCAGCAAGTTCTTTGGCAAATCCTTCAATTCCTGATTTGTCAGTAAGACTGATTAATGCTCTTTCAACTTTACTCATATTCCCTTCCTTTTTTAATATTAATGGCGTCGTAAAAGCTCTTCATCTTCTTCCCTACTGAAAATCTATAATCTTTTAGTACCTCGAATATGAAGTTTTCCGAAGTCTCCACTTTCCAAGAGTTCATCACTATTAGCCTTTACGTATGAATTCCTTAATTTTTCGTCTGTCGCGCTTTCCAGGTTTTTTAGCTGGCATGGTCTGCCCTGCATAAAACAGAGAGCGTTCCTGCTTTTGAGCTTCCCTGTTTGCGATAGAGCTTTCCGTTTCCTCATACATAGTCCTGGCAACAGTGGCCGGCCCTCTTTTACTCGACAAGCCAAGTACCACAACTATCCATTCCATATGACCTTTATGAATGGTAAGTTTATCGCCAATTATAACAGGCTTTGAAGGTTTTGTACGTTGTCCGTTAACAAAGACCTTCCCACCTGAAGCTGCTTTTGTTGCCAGACTTCTGGTTTTAAAGAAACGTGCGGCCCATAGCCATTTATCAATTCGTACCTGAATCGCTTTATCATCCATTCCTTTACGCCGGTATAAGTTTAAATCGAATTTTCAAAGAAAAAAATATTTTACACTGAAACAGAAGAAATGGATAGAAAAAGATAGCAAAATCCAAATAGAACCTTACGCCATCATTCCGTCAATAAAAAACAAGAGTATATGGGAGTGTAACAATATCACAATGTTACAAATAGCAACAGATAGCGAACGAAGAGAGACCTTCGAGGCACTTACTTACAGTTTACCTGCATTAGAATACTCTCATATTAGACTTTCAGCCATTTGTAACTTGTCGAATCTTCAAAAAAGAGGTAAAGCATGCATTCAATTTTTCCAAATAAACGATAATTAAATTATTATTTCTTAACTATTGGAGTCCATATGCTCGTTAAAGATCTCCTGAAAAGCCATAAAACAACCTTTAGTTTTGAGTTTTTCCCACCCAAAGAAGATGCGGCCGCAGACCGTCTTTTGAATACAATCTCCAACCTGATGCCTCTTGGTCCCTCCTATGTGAGTGTTACTTATGGTGCAGGAGGAACCACACGAGACAGAACTCATGACCTTGTCTTGCGCATTAAAGAACAGACGGACATCACAGTCGTGTCTCATCTAACCTGTGTTGGCAGTACACGCTCTGAGATCCATGGCATTCTGGAAAAGTATCGTGCCGCTGGAATTGAAAATATCCTTGCACTTCGAGGAGACCCCCCAAAAGATCAAAAAGATTTTGTAGAACCTGCCGATGGTTTTGGTTACGCTGCTGACCTTGTGGCTTATATTAAGAAACATTTTCCTGAGATGTGCGTTGGAGTGGCTGGTTTTCCTGAAGGTCATCCAGGTACCCCGAATCGACTTCAGGAAATAGACTATCTCAAAGAAAAAGTTGATGCTGGTGCTGACTACATAGTGACGCAGCTCTTTTTTAATAACAGTGACTTCTACGACTATTGTGAGCGTTGTGAACTGGCAGGAATTACAGTGCCCAATATCGCAGGAATAATGCCAGTAAGTACAAAACAGGGACTAATAAGAACTGCAGAACTGGCTGGTGGGGCAAGAATCCCTGCGCGTTTATTAAAGGCAGTTTATCGGGCCGAAGATGATACATATGTAGAAAAAGTTGGTATTCACTGGGCCACAGAGCAGATCCGTGATCTTATCGATAATGATGTTAGGGGCATACAGTTCTTCACTCTCAATTCATCTTTGGCAACCCAGGAAATATATAACTCCCTTGGCGTACGTGATTCCACCCAGCTTCGTTAAAGGTGTTATTTTATGAAGATTGATGGCGTCGTAAAAAGGTCAAAAACAAGATGTACTCTGAAAAACCTTCATTTTCAAGGCACGGAAATTTTATGTCTTTTCGGCGTACCAGGGTACATTGAAATGATTTTATTTTTGCAGGAACAGGGAAGATGAAGCATTTTTACAAGTCCATCAGTATTCAATCTGTTGGAATTAAAAACATTAAAATTCCTGTTCGCATAAGGGAAAAAACTGGCGGCTTGCAAAACAGTGTGGCCACAGTATCTCTTCAGGCATCTCTAACTGAAGAGCATCAGGGAGATTGTGTCTGTATATTTACCTCAGTCCTCAATAAATATATGGATGATCTGAGTGTTTCCAATTTTCCAGATCTTTTAGCTGAAGTAAAAGAAGGATTAGGTGCGGAGAGTGCACGTGTCGAGATGTCTTTCCTCTACTTCATAGAAAAAAAAGCACCCGTTTCCGGAACCAGAAGTTTAATGGAATACGAATGCAGCTTCACTGGGGAGACCGGAACTGATAATAATTTTATCCTTTCTGTAAAAGTTCCCATTACTACCTTGTGCCCCTGCTCAAAGGAAATTAGTGATGCCGGTGCGCATAACCAACGTGCAGAAGTTACTCTTAATGTAAAATTTAAACAATTTTTATGGGTGGAAGATCTTATACGGCTCATAGAAGATTCGTCATCATGCGAGTTGTGGGCCCTGCTCAAACGACCCGATGAAAAGTATGTCACTGAACGGGCCTATGAAAATCCTATGTTTGTTGAAGATGTGGTACGAAAAGTTGCGACATCAGCGCTAGATGATGAAAAAATAACCTGGTTTTCTGCAAGCGTTGAAAGCTTTGAATCCATCCACAAACACAGTGCTTACGCCTACGTTGACTCCAATGAAATTCGATAAGTTTCTTTTAGATCATGTTTCTTCCAGCCTACAGCAGGTATAACAATTTCGTCCTGAATGTTTTGACTCGTACAGTGCATCATCTGCCGCCTTTAAAAGGTTTTGCAAGGTCGTTGTCTTTGAAGGGATAGTGCAAACACATCCAATACTGATTGTCAAGATGTCACTCACTTTAGAATAGTTATGTGGCACTTCCAGTTTCCTGATTGAATCCAGAAGGAGTTGGCACATCCCCTCTGCACCAGCAAAGTCCGTATCCGGTAAAATACATACAAATTCCTCCCCACCATACCTTCCCACAAGATCATTGGACCTTTGCATGCAGAAATGAACATTTTCAGCAACAATTTTCAAGCATTCATCACCTGAAATATGACCGTAATTGTCATTAAATAATTTAAAGCAATCAATATCAATCATCACAACAGAAAGATACAGTCTGTTCCTGACAGCCCTCCGCAATTCAAGGCTAAGGTGTTCCATGACTCGACGTCTGTTCGCGATCTCAGTAAGACCGTCAATAAGTGATCTCCTGGCATGAAACTCCATCTCATTTTTCAATTCAATATGGAGCTTTACCCGTACCCTCACAATGGTCTTACGAATAGGCTTTCTGATAAAATCAACTGCACCTACCTCAAAGCCACGGGTTTCATCGGTTTCATTTTTAAGGGAAGTAATAAAAATAACAGGGATACATTGCGTTAAAGGATCTTTTTTCAGTTCAGTGCAGACTTCATAACCATCCATATTCGGCATAAGTACATCAAGTAGGATTAAATCAGGTTGAACATCTCCCCTGGCAATATTCAAAGCTTCTTCTCCTGTCGTTGCAAAAAGAACACGGTAATAATTTTTCAGGGCATTATCAATGAGCCTGATATTGATAATCTCATCATCAACAACGAGAATGGTTGGGAGTTTAGTAGCATGTACAACCATATCACTCAGCCGCCATAATCTGTTGCTTAATAGATTGAAGAGCAGCCGCTGCATTGGTAAAATCAAGAGCGTCAAGATTTTCTTGTAATGCAACAATATATGATTTTGAAACCAGTCCCTGCAGATGCCTTACAACTTCAGCAACGTCTCTTGTTGCTTCCATATCCCTTAGCCTTAGGAGATCCGCCAGATAATCAACACTGCGAACGGCTTGATTCTTTGATGTGATATATGTCTGCTGGCTGTTATTCTCCGGTTTTTCAATCCTATCCAGGTACATTTGTATACTGTTAATAACAGCCGCAAGCATTTTCTTAAATACCTTAAGTGTTTCCTGCAGTGCCGAATAGTTGTGGCTTTTTAATAAAAAATCAACTTCTTCACTGATCTCGTAAAGATTTTCTGAACCAACTATTTGAGCAACACCTTTAAGGGAATGCACGACGCCTCTAGCGGCCTCATTATCTCCTTTTTCTATGTTTTCAATAATCTCCTCATGGTCCTTGGCATGTTTTACTATGAAGGTTTCGAGGATTTTAAGATAAAGTTCGTTATTCCCATCGACTCTTTTTAACGCTGTTTCAGTATCAAGGGTTCCTGAAATCTTTATAGTATTGATCATATCACCTGTTTACGTGTGATGGCGTCGTAAAAACTCTCCATCCATATTTTATCCTTTTTGCGAGTGTATCAATTGTGATGGACTCGTAGAAAGGTCAATTGAGAGATGGCTAAGTAAAAAACTTCAGATGCGAGACACGTATTTTTTGTTTAATTTCGGCGTACTAGTGTACGTCGCAATTAAACAAAAAATACAGCAACGAAGCAGGTGAAGGGTTTTTACGACGCCATCAAGTGTGTCATTACCAGGAATTGACAATTTAGTGCCTCACTCCTGAAAAACTGTAATAAAAACAAGAAAATCAAAAGTATTTCAAACTCAAATTATTAGCATAAGCAACAGATAGCGAACGAAGAGAGACCTTCGAGGCACTTACTTGCGGTTTATCCGCGCTAGACCTTCTACTCCTTCCATGTCTTCAATAATCCAACAACCAGTTCAAAACAGATAAGCAAAGGATATTTCATGCAGCGTTGTGCTGTTAAGCAGTTCACTATGCTTCACACGCCCTGATCAGAGAATATTTTTGATAAACGTTTTGTATAAAGATATGTTATCAGTTCCTTACGAAAATGCAAATCATTGACTCATTCCAATCAAAAACTTCTTTTTGGGTATCGCATATTGTTGCAACACTGGCGCCCTCAGGATATATTTACAAACTCTCAGCACATGATGCGTTTAAAAAGCTTGTAAATTTTCATTATCGTATTACAGCTCGTGGAAGAATTGCTATTCATGTTATTTTTTTATCCCAAAAAACAATCTCTAGACTATTGAGGAGGCATTATGAAATTTGCTGTAAAAATTGCGAGCGCTGTAGCAGTGCTTGCCATGCTAACCACACCAGCAATGGCTGAAAAAACCGTTAAATGGAAACTCGCCATGACCTGGCCTTCCACACTCACTCCCCTGGCTTCCCCGCCTGCCAAAGTCGCAAAAATGGTTAAGGAAATGAGTGGTGGTACTTTTATCATAAAGGTTGAAGGAAAGGAAAAACACAAAGCACCCCTTGGAATTCTCGATATGGTCAAAGGTGGCCAGTACCAGATGGGACATAGTGGCTCCTACTACTGGAAAGGAAAGGATATTTCCACCATCTTTTTTACAACAATTCCTTTTGGCATGACCACTGCTGAGCAATATGCCTGGTTTTATTATGATGACGGTATGAAGTATATGCAGCAAGTGTATGACCGCTTTAAAGTTCTTAACTACCCTGGTGGTAACACTGGAGTTCAGATGGGCGGATGGTTCAAAAAGGAGATCAACAGCCTTGAAGACTTAAAGGGTTTGAAAATGCGTATTCCCGGACTTGCAGGGGAAGTATTTGCAAAACTTGGAGTAAATGTAACGAATATTCCTGCCGGGGAATTATACACATCCCTTGATCGCGGTACCATTGACGCACTTGAGTGGGTAGGACCTGGAATGGATATCAAAATGGGATTCCATAAAGTTGCTCCTTACTATTACACAGGATGGCATGAGCCAGCTTCTGAAATGCAGTTTCTCGTCAACAAACGTGCCTATAAAAAACTCTCCCCCGAGCATCAGGCAATCCTTCAAACTGCAATGAAAGCAGCTGCAGCCGATATGTATTACGAAAATTTTGCAGCAAGTGCTAATGCATGGGAGCAGATGAAAACAGAATTTCCCAATATTAAGGTGAAAACTTTTCCGTTGCCAGTTCTTAAAGCTATGAAAGCCGCTACCGATGATCTTCTTGATAGCTATGCAGCCAAAGACGAACAGTTTAAAGCGATTCTTGAATCCCAGAGAAAGTTCATGAAAAAAGCAAGAGAATGGACAATCATTTCTGATTACAATTATATTAAAACCAGTATGGATGTCAAGTAATTACCATTACATCCCAAACGGTTCAATACACATTCCGCCCCGTTAGGTGATTATCTAACGGGGCGTTTTTTATAAAAAAAACAAAACTACTCACGGGGTAAGCGACTTACTTTCGCAAACCACTGCTTTTATAACTGCTTACAGGGTGCTGCAACTTTTCGCAGGCAGGCTGGCGCAGCGTATAAGTCCTACGTAAGTCAGCGTGACTGCGAAAAGTTGGAGCACCCTGTAAGCAGTTATAAAAGCAGTGGTTTGCGAAAGTAAGTCGCTTACCCCGTGAGTAGTTTT